>DATGCY010000644.1:0-22546 GCA_035311385.1 Candidatus Methylomirabilota bacterium | reverse complement strand
TAAGTTTCACGTAAGTAGCCGAGATCGTTAGTGCCCGACCACTCGGTCCAGCCGGAAATTCCGGCCCGTAGGCACGGTTTGCCGACCTGGCTTTTCCTGCTCGCCCCGATGGTCATGGCGTTCCCGCGAGGGCAAGCTTGGACTGGAGCGGCTCCCCTCGCGAGGTTCAACTCGCCGCTCCCATGCATTGCTGCTTCCGCAGCATGACGCGCAGCCGCAACACCGCGCTCGTGTGGAGTTGGGAGACGCGGGATTCGGTCACCCTCAGCGCGGTGCCTACCTCGCGCATCGTCAAATCCTCGTAGTAGTAGAGGGCGAGTACCTGTCGCTCGCGCTCGGGCAGGCCGTCCATGAGGCGGGCGAGCATGGCGCGCCGCTCCCTCTCGGCCAGGGTGAAAAACGGGTCGGGCGACGTCGCGTCTTCGACGCTGTCCATCAGCGAGGGCTCGCCGGTGTCCGAGCCTCCCGCCGCGCTCAGGGAGACGAGGGTGATTGCCTTGCTGAAGGAGGCGCGATACGCCTCGGTCTCGATGCCCAGCTCCTTTGCGACCTCCTGGTCCGTGGGCGGCCTGACCAGGCGCCTGCTCAGGGTGTCGATGGCTCGCTGTGCATTCCGCATCCGCTCGCGCGTGCCGCGGGGCACCCAGTCGAGTCGGCGCAGCTCGTCGAAGATGGCCCCCCGGATGCGATGGCTCGCATACGAGGAGAAGCTCACTCCCCGCTCCGGATCGTAGTCGTCCACCGCGCCGAGGAAGCCCATGAGCCCCGCGGAGAAGAGATCGTCGAGCCGAAGATGCTTGGGTAGCCGGCTCGCGATGCGCGCCGCGAGGTATTTGACGAGAGCGAGATCGGCCTCCACCAGCCGCTCGCGCAGCGCCGGATCCTTCGAGCGTCGATAGGCGCGCCAGAGCTCGAGGCTCGACCTCACATGAGCCGCCATGGCCCCTCCGATACGCGTTCCCAGAAGCTCTTGACCGTCTCGGCAGGTGGACCGGCGCTGCCGAGGAGTCGGCGGACGAGCTCCTCGAGGCAGCGCGAGGCGGGGGCGCGCGGGGAAAGGATGGTGAACGGCACCTGCTGGACCACCGACTGGGTCACCGCGTTGTCCATGACCACGTACCCGGCATCCCCCGGCGCGTAGCCGAGGAATCGGATGAGGATCTCACGCAACGAGCCCTGGACCTGCTGCGCCTGTTTGCCGTCGCGCACCATGTTGACCAGGACGTGGAAGGGATAGCCGGGAAACTGCTGGACGACCACCTTCATGAGCGCGTAGGCGTCCGCGAGGGCGGTGGGTTCCGGCTGCGTCACCACCACCGACTCGTCACTGGCCAGGATGAGGCTCAGCACCGTGTCGCTGATGCCCGCGCCGGTGTCGATGAGGAGAAAATCCACGCCGTTTTCGATCTCGCGTAGCTGCTCGAAGAGTTCTGCGCGGTCTCCCTCGCTGAGATTGGCGAGCTCCGCCACGCCCGAACCCGCGGGGATGACGAGGAGACCGTGAGGACCGCGCATGACGATGTCCCGCATGCGCTTCTCCCCGGCCAGCACGTCGCGGAGGTCGTACTTGGGTGCCTGCCCCATCAGCACTGTGAGGTTGGCTAGCCCCAGGTTGCCGTCGAGGAGGGCGACGCGCCGGCCGTGCCGGGCGAGGAGCAGTCCCGTGTTGAGGACGAGATTGGACTTGCCCACCCCTCCTTTGCCGCTCGTGAAGGCGATGGAACGGCGCCGAGTCGGGATCAGCGCCGAGGTATCCGACATGGGATCGAAGCTCATGCGATCGGTGCTCCCTGGAGAGTGCGCCGGGCGATCCGCCGTGGATCGGCAGGATCGAGATCGCCGGGGATGTCTCGTCCGGTGCCGACGTAGGACAGCGGCAGCCCGCTCTCGACGCAGGCGTCGATCACGGAGGCGCAGCTCGCCGTCTCGTCGAGATGGGTGAAGAGGAGATGGGTCACCCCCAGCGGCTTGAAGGCGCGCAGGGCGGCCCGGATGTCCTGGGTCTTGGTAGTGGCGGACAGCACGAGATGCACCTCGTCCGCTGCGGCAGCCTCGAGGAGATCGTCGAGGCGCTCGATGGCCTGGCGGTCCTCGGTGGTCATGCCGGGCGTGTCGATCAAGACGCAGCCCCGTCGCGCCGGCATGGGCAGCGGCGCGGCTAGTTCCTCCGGCGTGAGGGCGAGGACGTAGGGCACGTCGAGCACGGCGGCGAAGGGCTCGAGGGGGCCCGGCCCGCTGAAGCCGGAGCCGTCGGCGTTGACGATGGCAATGCTGCCCCCGGTGATCCGGACGCGGGCCGCCATCTTGGCGAGCGTGGTGGTCTTGCCCATTCCGGAAGGTCCCACGAAGGCGACGCGGAGCTGGCCGGAGACGGCCGCGCAAGTAGAGACGGCGATCAGGCTAGCCATCTGCTCTTCCACCGCCCGGTAGGTCGCCATCTTGGCGGCCTCCTGCTCGAGCTGATGCGCGGGCACGCTGCCGAGGATGCGCATGGCGAGGGCGGGATCCATGCCCCCGGCAAGGAGATGCTCGTAGAGCGGGCCGAGGATGGCGGGCACGAGGCCCCCGCCTGCGGACCGCAGGAAAAGGCTGCGCAGGGCCGCCAGCTCGGATCGCAGGCTATCGAGGGATGGTGACGCCTCGGGCGGTACCTGCAGCATGGCCTGCGTCGCAGGCGCCTCCGGACGATCCACCGCGGCGAGGATCTCGACTCGGCTCCCGCCGAACAGCCGCAGGAGCCCCCACGGATGCACGAACTTCGAGCGGAGGATGACTGCCTCCGGCCCCAGCTCCTCGCGTACCCGACGCATCACGTCGAGGACCGCGCGGCCCTTGAACCATTTCAGGTGCATGAGAGATCTCCCACGAACGGTCCACCGCAGATCACGAAGAGGGCGGCCAGCTCCAAGTCCAGCCGTAGCGAGAGCTTCACCGAGCGCCCTTGGTCGCCGTCTGGGCCATGCGCCAGCGGCGGCCGGCCGAGGCCGTCTCGTCGCCAGGCCGGCGCGTGGCCGCCCCCCGTTGCTCGTCGTGGGCGTGGTCGCGGCGCTGCAACTCTTCGAACCGCTCGAGCATCTGGCGGAAGCGCGAGGCCACCAGGAGGTTGCCGCGCGCCCGCCCGATCTTCTCCGGCTGCGCGTGTGCCTTCGCAACGGCGGCGATGGAGAGGCGCTCGAGCGACTCGACGTCGCGTGCGAGCTGCCCCAGCTCCATGCCGGTGGCTCCGAGCCGCGCGCTGTGGAGGATGGTCCGGCTGCGGGCGGCCATCTCGTTGCTGGTCTTGCCGAGGTGACGGTTGAGCGTCTCCAGTCGTCGGCTCGCCGGGGCCAGATGGCGCGCGGCGCCTTCCTCGAGGCACCCTCGGCGCCGGACGACGGAAGCGAGAGGGAACTGGAAGGCCATGATCGTCGCTATCCCTTCCTGGCGGTGACCGCCGTGAACAGTTGCTGGAGCGGTGAGAGGGTCTCGCGCGAAGCGTGCTGGTGGACTCGAGCGAAGAGCGCCCGATCGACGCGCGGATCGCTACCCCTCATGTCGGCGCCTAGGGAAACGAGGTCGCAGGTCGCGCGATACGGCGCGAAAGAGTCACGCAGGGTGCCCGCCGCCCGGTACTCGTCGGGACCGAGGAGATCGTCGATGAAACGCCTCACGCGTGCCGACGATGGCGTCGGCGAGTCCCTGCGTGAGGTGATCCACGGTGTCGCCGAGGACCGGGCTCAGCACACGGCGCCCCCGGACAGCACGCGGTACTCGCGCAGCCGGTTGCGAATGGTGCGCACGGACACACCGAGAGCCTTGGCGGTGTGAGTGCGATTGCCGTTCAGGCGCTTGAGGGTGGAGAGGATCAGCTCTTTCTCGTGTTCCATCACCGTGCGCCCGGGCGCTGGCTCCTCGCGTGACGCGGCCACGAAGCTCGACTCCGGCAGGACGTGCTCGGCGGCGATCTCGCGACCATTCGCGAGGATGACCGCGCGCTGGATCACGTTCTCCAGCTCGCGGATGTTGCCCGGCCAGGCATGGGCGAGGAGCCGCGAGAGCGCCTCGGGCGACAGAACCTCGGCGGGGCTACCCGTGGCGGCCGCGTACTTCTGGAGGAAGTGCCGGCTCAAGAGCGGAATGTCTCCGGGCCGCTCGCGCAGGAGGGGCAGATTCAGGCTGACGACGTTGAGCCGGTAGAAGAGATCCTCGCGAAAGCGACCCGCCTGGACCTCGGCGCGCAGATCGCGGTTACTGATGGCGATCACACGCACATTGACCTTGACGGCCTGACTCGAGCCTACCCGGTGCACCACGCGCTCCTGGAGCGCGCGAAGAAGCTTGGCCTGCACGGCGAAGGGGATCTCGCTTACCTCGTCGAGGACGAGAGTGCCGCCCGCCGCCACCTCGAACCAGCCGGTGCGCCGGCCTGCGGCGCCCGTGAAGGCGCCGCGCTCGTGGCCGAAGAGCTCTGACTCGACCAGTGTTTCAGCCAGCGCGCAGCAGTTCACGGCTACGAAGGGGCCGCTCGCGCGGGGGCTCGCGTCGTGGATGAAGCGCGCCATCAGCTCCTTGCCCGTGCCCGTCTCGCCCTGGATGAGCACGGTGGCGTCCGTGCCCGCGACGCGTCGGGCCAGGGCCAGCGCCGTCTCCATGTGCGGGCTCTCCGTGAGCACGGGCGCCTTCTGCCAGCCGTCCCCCGCGAGGTTGCCCAGGGTGTCGGAAAGCACGCGACGGATCTCGTGGAGGGTGACGGGCTTGCTGAGCACGCGGGTGGCGCCTTCGCGGGCGGCCTCCGCGGCAAGCTCCTGGGTGGCGAAGCCCGTCACGAGGACCACCGCCGTTTCCGGGGCCAGGCTCTTGACCGAGCGCAGAAGGGCGATCCCGCTCATCCCCGGCATCTTCAGGTCCGTGAAGACGAGCGGGTTGCGCATCTCGCGAAACTTGGCGAGGGCCTCCTCGCCGTCCGCAGCCGTGATCACTTCGGCACCGCTTCGCTCGATGGCCTGCGCGAGCGTCTTGCGCACCATCGCCTCGTCGTCCACCACCATGACCGGCGCGATCATCTGGCCTGCTCCCTCCACGTTGTGCTCGAGATGAATGACAGCTCGGCGGGGTTGGTGCGTGTGTCGGCTTGCCGCGTGTACCCATCGAAGGCCGGCAGATCCTGCCGAGCCTTGGAAGAGTCGTCGCGTCGCATCGCGCCTTATTGGGAGCAAGGCTGATGCCACGCTGCCCACCGGCCAGAATGGCGCCGGGCAGGCAAAAAACTCCCGTGGAGGTGAGGCCGGCGTCACGGAGGCGGCAGAAACTTTGCCGGTCGGCAAACCACGCGCCGGCCGACCGGCAAAGTTTCGACCAGCGGCTAGCGGAGGGAGGACAGGCGCGAGCGGAGGGTCTGTCGCGAGATCCCGAGGGCCTCGGCGGCCTTCGTCTTGTTGCCCTTCATCTTCTCCAGCACCATCCGGATGTGGGCATGGCCAACCTCGTGGAGCGACGTCGGTGCGTCGGCGTCGGCGGTGACCGCCGGCTGCTCGACGGCATCGCCCCCGGCCCGCGCCGTCTCCATCTCGTACACGAAGGATGCGTCCGAGGTGGAGGCGAGCGGGGCGGGGAAGAACTCGAGGGGGAGTTGCTCCTCGCCGATCCGCTCACCCGGGCACAGGATCACCAGCCGCTCGATCAGATTGCGCATCTCGCGCACATTGCCCGGCCATTCGTAGGTGAGGAGGCGCTGCTCGGCCTCCGGGGTGAAGCCTGTGACGCGACCGCCGTGCTGCGGGCTGATCCGGCCCAGCCAATGGGTGGCGAGGGGCAGGATGTCCTCGGGCCGGGTACGGAGCGGAGGGATGGCCACGGGGGCCACGAGCAGGCGGTAGTAGAGATCGCCGCGGAAAGTGCCCTCGGCGACCATGGCCTTGAGATCGCGGTTGGTGGCCGCGACGATCTGCGTGTTGACACGGATCTTCTTGGAGCCCCCCACGCGCAGGAAGGTCTGGTCGTCGAGGAAGCGGAGGAGTTTCGCCTGGCAGGCGAGCGGCGTTTCCCCGATCTCGTCGAGGAAGAGGGTGCCGCCGTCCGCCATCTCCGCGAGGCCCCGCCGCGCGCCGATGGCTCCCGTGAAGGCGCCACGTTCGTGGCCGAACAGCTCACTCTCGAACAGGCTCTCCGTGATAGCGGAGCAATTGACCTCGACGAAGGGCCCCTCGCGGCGCGGTCCCTCGACGTGGAGAAGTCCTGCGGCCAGCTCCTTGCCGGTGCCGCTCTCCCCTGTGATGAGGGCGGCGCGGACCCCGCTCGCTGCGAGCTGCCTGATCATGGAGCGGAGGGCCTGGGAGGTCTCGGAGACCCCGATCATCTCGACCTCGCGGGGTGCGTTCCCCTGCTCCTTGGCGCGCACCACGTGGACACGACGCGAGCGGTTGAGCAGGGCGCGCTGGAGCACGGGCGTGAGCTCGTCGAAGGTGAAGGGCTTGCAGAGATAGTCCACCACGCGTCCGCGGATGGCCGCCAGCGCCGAGGAGAGATGCGGATAGGCGGTCATGATCACCACCTCCGCCTCCGGGCGCAGCGAGCGCGCCGGCTCGAGGACCTCCGTCCCGTCCATGTCGGGCAGCCGCAAGTCGAGAAAGATCAGGTCCGCCGGCGTTCGCGCGAGGAGCGCTAGCCCGTCCTGGCCCGTGTGCGCGCAGTGCACGGTATGGCCGCGGCGCACGAGTTCGGTGGAGAGAATCTGGGCCAGCTCGCGATTGTCGTCGATGATCACCGTCGTGAACATGAAGTCTCCATGGCAGGTTCCTTCGCCATCGTATGGTCGCTCTCGAACATCCGGAGGAGCTGCTCGCGGCTCACGGGCTTGGTCATGAGTCGATCGATGCCCGCGGCCGCCGTCTGACCTGCGTCGAGCTGCTCGGCCTGAGCGGTCAATAGGATCACGTAGGCGCCCGGGTCCTGGTCCTTGATGGCCCGTCCCACGGTGAGGCCGGTCAGTCCCGGCATCACGAGATCGGTCACCACGCAATCGAAGCGCCGCTGGCGGTAGCGCTCGATGCCCACGGCGCCGTTGAGCGCTGTCTCCACCATGTGCCCCGCCCCGCTGAGAAGCAGGGCCAGCGTGTCGGCGACCTCCGGGTCGTCGTCGATCACGAGGATGCGCGCGGGGTTCGGCATGGGCCGCGCCACCGCGGGCCTGGTCTCGGCAGCCGCCCTCGTCTTGCGCGGCCGGGGCAGCCGCACCGTGAAGGTGCTGCCCTGGCGCGGCACGGTCTCCACCGCCATCGTGCCGCGCAGATTGAGCATGATCCGGGAGCAGATGCTCAAGCCGAGTCCGCTCGCGGGCGCGGGCTTGGTCGTGAAGAAGGGATCGAAGATGCGCGCACGTACCTCGGGCGGAATTCCCGCTCCGGTGTCCGACACCGCAAAGAGCACGTGCTGGTGGTCGGTGGCCACACGGATTCGCACCCGCCCGCCCGCCGGCATGGCCTCGAGTGCATTGACGAGCAGATTCTGCAGCACCTCGGTGAGCGCGGAGACGGGCACCCTCACGGAAGGTGCGGGAGCGTAGTCGGGAGCGACCTCGTACTTCACTCCGTGCTCCCTGGCCCTCGCCTCCCAGGCCGGCATCACAGAGGCGATGACCTCGTCCACCGCTTCGTGTGGGACGACCCACACGGGCTCCTCACGATACGCTCCGCTCTTCGTGAAGTGCTGGAGGCGGCGCACCGTCTCTCGTCCCTCGAGGGCGGCCCGTCGGATCGTCTCGAGGCCCTCCGGCGACGCGGACGCATCCACCTGGAGGAGCTCCGCCTGCCCGAGGGTCACCGCGAGGAGGTTGTTGAACTTATGGGCCACGCTCGCCGAGACCTCGCCGAGCGTGCGCAGGCGCTCGTGTTGGATCATCTGCGCTCCCGCGCCGCGAAGACGTTCCACCATCTGCCCGGTGGCGACTGCGACCTGGCCGATTTCATCGCGGGAGCGGTGGCGCAGCGACACCGTGAGATCGCCGGCGGCCACCCGCTCGAAGGCCTCTACCAGGGAATCGAGAGGTCGCGCCACGATGCGGTTGTAGAGCAAAACCAGGGCGAGGCTCAGCATCACGGCGAGTCCGGTGAGGAGGGTCAGCCAGGTCACCGCAGTGATGTAGCGATGGCGCCCCGCCTCGGCCAGTCGTTGCTCCCGTTGTCGGCCTGCGACGATGAGCTGATCCAGGTTTCGGACAGCCTGTTCGGCCTCGGAGCGCCGGCCGGACAGTAGCTCGGCGTCCTCGGGCTCTCGCGATTGCTCCAGGCCCCTCGCGGCCTCGGCGAGGCGGGACCGTGTCTCAGTGAGCTCTCCTACCATGGCCCGGTCCTCGGCGCGCGTCGCCTCGATGAGCCGATTCATGCTCGCCAAACCAAAGACGCCTACGAGGCTTCCCGTGACGGCGACCAGGGCGAGGAGGCCCAGGCCAAGGAAGAGTCTGGTGCGGATCCTGAGGTTCCGGAGGAGGGACATCATCCCTCGGGACCGGCCGGCTCGAACGGGACGGCGCTGCTCATGCTCGTCCTCCGCTCTGCCGACTAACTTCTGTGACCTCATGCATCTCCCGTTGCTGGGCAGGATCTTCGAGCGAGCCGGAACGGTTTTCCGGGATGCAAAACTTGTTGCATCAATCACAGCAACTGGGCCCTGAAAGGGTCAATCAGGCTATTCCGGAATTTGCTCTCCCCTACCCCTTAGGCTGGCATCGGGTCAATACCCGATACGTGACCAGAGCCCGGAAGCGGCCGCGATGAGCCTTAAGTGACCCTCATGCCCTCTAGCCCAGAATGCGCCTCCTGGTCCAGGATGGGTCGGATTATCAGGAGGATGGGCCTTCGAGGATGTAGCCGACGAACACGCGCGTGACGACGAGGGGAGCCTGGTGTCCGGAAGATCTCCTGGATGCGCCGGCCTCAGGCGGCCGGCAGCTCCAGGGTGAAGCAGATGCCGCCTCCGGGTAGCGACGCGGTGCAGAGTACTCCGCCGTGCGCGCGGGCGAGCCCGGCCGCCCGGTGCAGCGCAGGGCGCGGCTCCGCGCCGGCCTCCTCGATCGCCAGCACGGGCGAGAGGGCCACGGGACGGAGCTGATCGAGGGTCGCTGTGTCGTCGTCGGTGATGAGCACGCGGACCACGCGCTCCCCCTCCATGACGCCCTCGTGGTGGCTGGTCCGCACGATGATGGCCCCCGGCCGGCCGCCCGCGTCACGCACGCCCGCCACCACCTCGAGGAGGGTCGCGAGAAGATCGTTGATCTGCTCGGCATCGGCGGCGATGCGCGGCAGCCTCGGATCGAGCTGGCTCGACACGGGGCCGGACGCGGCCGCCGCGGCGAGGGCGTGAAGGACGACGTCGTTGAGGCGGAGGAGGCGGCGTCCTGCCTCGGGCATGGCCCGTCGCTCAGTCGAGCGCGCGGCATTGGTCAGCCCCGCGATCATCTCCGCAGCGGCCGCGGCCTGGGCGCGCAGCCCTTCCAGGGCCACCTGGAGGTCGGCGAGCTCGCCGCGCTCGAAGGCCTCGCGAGTGCGCGTGAGCGCCCGCGCGAGTGCAGAAGGCAGCGACATGCCCCGGGCCAGCATCTGCTCCCACTGCTCGTCGACACGCTCCGACTGGACGATGGCCCCGAAGCGGACGAGATCGGGGCTCAACTCGGTAGCCCGATCCGAGTCATGGTGCACCAGCCCCAGCATCTCGCTGGCGAAGCGAATGCCGGGACGGCGCGGGTAGCGGTGGCCGTTGCGCTTGTGGAGCACAGGCTTCGGCAGCATTCCGTTGGTCTCTCTTTCGCTAGGTTGCGGGAAGTCTTCGGGCACTTGCCTCATGCTCCCTATCGGCCCGCGGCGCTCTTGCCTTGAAGGCTTGCAGCGTCCGATCCACGTGAGAGGGCAAGGCCCGTGCCGATGGACGAGCCACGCACTCTCACGCACTTCCAGCTCACGGCGAGCGGGCTGTCTCGGCATGCTTGGCGCGTTCGCGGCAATCCTTGCCCAGACAGGTGTTCTGCGCCCCGCTGGGGCGCATCGCGGTGGGCCGGGGACGCTGCGCTTCGACTACTTCAACGGCCGGCCCGGAACCGCGGACTGGTAGCGCGTTCCCGCGGCCGCCCGGGAGGTTTTTCCCAGCGTGAGTGCCATCATGTGGCAAGGCACCATGAAGCGAGCCTGACCGCGGCGTGGGCTGTCGAATCCGAGGACCTGGGCGCCGCCGGTATCAGGCGTCGAGGGCCTGGGCGAGATCCGCGATGAGGTCGTCGGTGTCTTCGATGCCGACCGAGTAACGGATGAGGTTGTCCTTGATGCCGATCTGCAGGCGCTCCTCGCTCGTGAGCTCGTAGAAGCTCATGATGGCGGGTTGCTCGATGAGCGTCTCCACCCCGCCCAGCGAGACGGCCAGGTGCGGGATGGCGCAGGCATCGACCACCCGGGCGGCCGTCTCGAGATCGCCGTGCACCTCGAAGGAGACCACGCCGCCGAAGCCGCGCATCTGCCGCTTGGCGATGTCGTGCTCGCGGTGATTGGGCAGTCCGGGATAGTGCACCATGGCGATGCGGGGGTGCGCGGCGAGAAATTCCGCGATGGCCTGGGCGCTGGTGTTCTGCCGCTCCATGCGCAGCGCGAAGGTCTTGAGCCCGCGGATCAACAGATAGGCGGCGAAGGGATCGACGATGGCGCCCGTGATGCCCTGCATGCCGCGAAGGGCGCCCACCAGTTCGCGGGAGCCGAGCACCGCCCCCGCCAGGAAGTCGTTGTGGCCACCGAGGTACTTGGTGGCCGAGTGCATGACGAGGTCCACGCCCCATTCGAGGGGGCGGATGTTGTACGGCGTGGCAAACGTCGCGTCGATGACCGTCTTCAGCCGATGCTTGCGCCCGATGGCCGCGAAGCGCTCGAGATCCAACACGCGATTGTAGGGATTGGTGGGTGACTCGCTCAGGAGCACGCGTGTGGTCGGGCGGATGGCGTCCTCGACAGCCTCGTAGTCGCCTGCGGGAACGGTCGAAACCTCGATGCCGTAGCGGGCCAGCGTCTGGTTGAGGAACTGGCGCGTCCGCCGATAGCTGTCGTCGGTGACCACGACGTGGGTCCCGCGGGAGAGCATCGCGAAGAGGGCGGTCGTGATGGCCGCCATGCCGCTCGAGAAGAGCAGGCAGTCTCCCGCGCCTTCCAGCGCGGCCAGCTTGGCCTCGGCGATCTTCTGGGTGGGATTGCCGTAGCGGCCGTACTCGACGCGGTCGATCTTGCCCTCGAAGTGGTCCTTCAGCTCCTGAGTGTTGGCGAAGGTGAAGGTGGCCGTCTGTACGATGGGGGTGGCCAGCGAGGACGCGGGCTTGGGACGCGGCTCCCCGCCGTGCACGGATAGCGTGCCGAAGCCGCGCGGTTTCTTCGGCGGCTCGCGCTCGCTCATCACGACACCAGCAGGCGCGCCTTCTCGACGTGGCGCGCGATGGCTCGGGCCACCCGCTTCGGGTCCGCGGGCAGCTCGACTGGCTTGTTGCGATGCGTGGCCTTGATCCCTTCGAGCGCGCCCATGTGATATGCGGCCTTCTGGTCTGCGAACTTCAGCCCGTTGGCCGTGGAGATGACGACCACACGCTCGCCGGAACGGATCACCTTGCGGTCGACCAGCTTGCGTAGGGCGGCCAGGGCCACGCCAGTGTGCGGGCAGTTGAACATACCGGTGCGGTCGGCTCGTGCCGCCTCGTCGGCCAGCTCCTGCTCGGTGGCCTGCTCGACCACGCCGTTGAACCGCTGGAGCGTGCGGATGGCCCGCTTGACACTCACCGGGTTGCCGATCTGAATGGCCATGGCCAGGGTGGGCTGCGCGGCGACCGGCTCGAACTGCTTGAAGTCCTGCTGAAACGAGCGATAGAGAGGGTTGGCCCGCTCGGCCTGGGCCAGGCAGATGCGCGGCAGCTTGTTGATCAGCCCGAGCTCCCGCATCATGACGAAGCCCTGCCCGAGAGCGTGGACGTTGCCGAGGTTGCCCCCCGGGATGACGATCCAGTCTGGCACCTCCCAGTCGAACTGCTGGACGATCTCGATGGCCACCGTCTTCTGACCCTCGATGCGCAGGCTGTTCATCGAGTTGGCGAGATAGATCGTCTTGTCCTTGGTGATCTCCTGCACCACGGCCATGCAGCCGTCGAAGTCGGTGTCAAGCGACAGCACGAGGGCGCCGTTGGCGAGCGGCTGCACGAGCTGGGCGATCGACACCTTGTCCTTGGGCAGCAGCACCACCGAGGGAATGCCGGCGGCGGCGCAGTAGGCGCCGAGCGCGGCCGAGGTGTCGCCGGTGGAGGCGCAGGCCACGGCATCGATGAGCTGGCCTCCTGCCATCATCTGCTTGACCACGGAGACCAGCACCGTCATGCCGAGGTCCTTGAAGGAGCCGGTGTGCGAGTTGCCGCACTGCTTCACCCATAGGTCCTCGACGCGGAGCTGCTTGCCGTAGCGGTCGGCCCACAGAAGGTTGGAGTTGCCCTCGTACATCGACACGATGTTCTCGTTGTCGATGAAGGGCAGGACCCATTCCTTCTTGCCCCACACCCCCGAGCCGTAAGGGTAGACGTTGCGCCGGTATCGCTCGTCGAAGAGCTGGATCCAGGCCGCCGCGGATCGGGACTTCAGCGCCTCCATGTCGTGCTGGACCTCGAGGAGATCGCCGCAGGTGGGGCAGCGGTAGATCACCTCGCGGAGGTCGAACTCTCCGGGACAGCCGTTGATGCACTGGAACCAGGCGTTGTAGGCCATGGGGCAGCCAGTATAGCGCGCCATGATCGAAGAATGGCTGCGCACCGGGATGCGCGGGGAGAGGGCGACCGTGATGAGGGCTGCGTAAAGGGAACGCGGCCGGCCCCTCTTGACATCACCCGACGCCTCCGGGAGACTGTGCAGCCTCTTCATCGCCGAGGAGGAACGACGATACCAGCGCAGAGTCGACGCAACTTCATCCGAGCCATGGGCCAGGCCGGCAGCCTGCTCCTGGCGGGCGGCGGGCTGCTGTCCTCCGCGCAGGCCGCCGACGACCCGATTCTGGCGGGGCGGCCCCTCGTCCGCTATCCGGAGAAGACCGATCTCATCCTGCTCACCTCGCGCCCTCCGCAGCTCGAGACGCCGATGAAGTACTTCGACCGCGCCATCACCCCGAACGACGCCTTCTTCGTGCGCTATCATGTGTTTCCCGTTCCCACCAGCGTGGACCTGGGCACGTGGCGGCTCAAGGTCCACGGTCGCGTGGATCGGCCGCTCGAGCTCTCGCTGGACGAGCTCAAGACCAAATTCCCCGCCACGAAGGTCATCGCCGTCAATCAGTGCTCTGGCAACAGCCGTGGCCGCTTCTCGCCGCGCGTGCTCGGCGGCCAGTGGGGCGACGGCGCCATGGGCAATGCCGAATGGGTTGGCGCACGCATGCGGGACATCCTCACCCAGGCCGGAGTGAGACAGGGCGCGCTACAGGTCACCTTCGACGGGCTCGACAAGCCGGCGTTTCCCACGGTGCCGGACTTCGTCAAGAGCCTGGACGTCTCGCGGATCATGGACGACCCGGACGTCATCGTGGCCTATCAGATGAACGGCCAGCCGCTGCCCGTGCTCAATGGATATCCGGCCCGGCTAATCGTGCCGGGATGGTATGCGACCTACTGGGTCAAGAATCTCTCCGAGATCGAGGTGATCGACCACGTCTTCGAGAAGTTCTGGATGAAGCCCGGCTATCGGATCCCCGATACGCCCTGCGGTTGCGTCGAGCCCGGCACGGCTCCTGCGCGCACGGTACCCATCACGCGAATGACGGTGCGGTCGTTCATCGCTGTCCCAGCGCCTGGAGCGCGAGTGGCGGTGGGTCAGCCCGTCACGTTGAAGGGCATCGCCTTCGACGGAGGATACGGGATCAGCGAAGTGCAGATCTCCGCTGACGGAGGCGCCACCTGGCGGCGCGCCCAGCTCGGCGCGGACCTCGGCCGTTATTCGTTCCGGGAGTGGTCGGCGGTGTGGACGCCCCCGGCCCCCACTAGCTACCGTCTGATGGTCCGAGCCTTCAATGGCATCGGCGAGTCCCAGGGAACTCTGCCCTTGTGGAACCCCGCCGGATACCTCCGTAATGTCGTCGAACAGGTGGACGTGCAGGCGGTATGAGGCGAGAACGTTGAGAGCCGTTGTCATCGCCTGCTGGCTGACCTGCCTGATCCTGGCTCCGCCCGCGATCGCTCAGGAAAAGACCATCACCCTACCCGCCGATCACGCCTACGCCAAGCTCCGCCCCGGGCCGCACAGCGACCTGGCGCAGACGCAATGCCAGTTCTGCCACTCCACGGACTACATTGTGATGCAGCCGGGGGGAGACGCGAAGCAGTGGGGCGCCGTCGTCACCAAGATGATCAAGGTCTTCGGGGCTCCCCTCAGCGAGGCCGACGCCAAGGCAATCACCGAGTACCTGGCGACGACGTACGGCCCTCCGAAGTAGACGTGGAGGCGGGCTCAGCCGAGGCGCGCGCGGCGCGCACGCCACTCGTCCACGATCTGGTCCACGTCGAGAGGAGCGAGGCGCGTGGGTGGCCCCTCGGCGACGCGGGAATTGACCTTGGTGATCTCGGCGTTCAGGGAGCCGACGCGGGCGCGGACATCGGACTCACGGCTCATCCCCCAGACGGCCGCCAGTCCGACCTCGACCTTGCGCAAAAGCTCCAGAGCGGGCGGCAAGACGGTGAGCTTCTCCCGCTGGAGGAGCTTCTTCACCCACCAGTCCGGATCGTAGGGGTCGGTGATTCCCTCAATGGGCTTGCCCGCACCCTCGAGGTGGTCGAACTCCCCGGCTTCGCGGGCGTTGTGGATGAGCTCCTCGGTCCAGGTCTCCCAGCTCTTTCCCGACGGCTTCCGCTCCGTCATGGCACCTCCTCCGGAGCCCATCCGACTCCCTCCCTGAACTCTACCGCTTGGCGCTCGTGGACGCCGCCGCCGCTTTCATGAGGGAAGGCCGCTCTCGGCGGGAGTATACGGCCGAATGTTCGTGGGATAGATGATCATCTCCGGAATGGAGGTGCGCTTGGGCATGAGGGCCACGAACTTCATGGTCTGGGCGAGATCCTCGGGCTGGATGAACTGTTCGAGCACCTCGGGCGGATACTTCACTTTGCGTCGCGCCATGATGGGCGTGTTCACGTCGTCCGGGCACAGGCAGCAGGCGCGGACGCCGAACTTCCATGCTTCCTGAGTCAAGGACAGGCTCATCCCGAGCATGCCGAACTTCGAGGCGGAGTAGGCGATGCCCGCCACGCCGCTCACGCGCTTGGCGGCGGTGGAGGCGACGTTGATGATGAGCCCGTCTTTCTGAGCGCGCATGGTGGGCAGCGCCGCCTGCACCATGTTGAAGGCCCCCGTGAGATTGACGGCGAGAATGTAGTCCCAGTCCGCTGCAGTGATTTCGTCGAGACGCCGATTGAGCACGTTGATCCCGGCGTTGTTGACGAGAATATCGACACGCTTCTGTCGCTCGAGGAGGCGTTGGGCGGCCGCATCGACCTTCGGGCGGTCGGCGACGTCCAGAGCCTCGACAACCGCCGTCCCACCGGAGGCGTGGATCTCGGCCGCGACCCCATCGAGCGTGTCGCGCCGCCGCCCGATGAGAGCGACCGCCGCCCCCTCTCGCGCAAACATCAGCGCGCCCGCTTTGCCGATCCCGGTACCCGCGCCCGTCATCCACACGACCTTGCCGGCGAATGCGCTCACCTCAACCCCTCCTGCTGCGTCGAGGCGGCCCGGAGCGTCGCCGGCGTCGAGCGGTCGCCGATGATCGCATCCACGACGACAGCGCGAGAGCGCTCGCGGAGGAGCTGCTCTGCGCCGCCGCAGATGTCCTGGAGAACCTCGGCGACCGTGCGGACACCGTTCACTGCCCCGGCGGATTGCCCCATCCAGATGGGGTGGACGTCAGGATCCTTCTCGAAGACCGACCCGAGCGGGTGGAGCGCCGCCAGCTCCTCTCGGCGTTGCCGTACCTCGGACTCTCGGCCGTGCCACTCGCGGGTAACTTGATTGACCAGGGCCCGTCCGGCGATTCCCGCGGGGAATCGCATCTCGTACATGATGTCCCAGACCTCGGTGTACACCGTGTCCTGACCATCGCTCTCGACGATGCACTTCTTGTAGCGGTCCGACACCTCGATCGCCTCGTGCGTCGCGAGGAGCGGCGTGCCGATCCAGGCGCCTTCGCCACCCGCGGCCAGCACGGCAGCGAGGGCCCGCCCGCTGGCAATTCCGCCAGCCGCGATCACTGGTGTGCCGCCTGCGATGTCGAGCACTTGAGCCAGGAACGGAAGCGTGCCGAGGCGTCCGGTATGGCCACCGGCCTCGTTGCCCTGGGCCACCAGGACGTCGGTGCCAAGGTCCAGGGCGAGGCGAGCCGCTTCCGGCGTCTGGACCTGGCACAAAACCCTGGCGCCCACTCGCTTGGCTTCCGCCACGTAGGTCGTCGGATCGCCGAATGAGAACGCGAAGACGGGGATGCGCTCGTCGAGGCACGCGCGAAAGTTCTCGATCCGCTGGGGAATCTGCTCCGTGATGAAGCCAACGCCGAACGGTTTGGTGGTGCGTTCGCGCATGAAGCGGACCTGCTCGCGGATCCACGCCGGGCCGGCACTATAGATGCCGCCAAAGAGCCCGAGCCCCCCGGCGGCACTGACGGCCGAGGCGAGACGGCCACTGGTAGTCCCTCCCCCGAGCGGCGCCAGCACGATGGGGCGAGTTAGACCAAACATCTCAGTGAGCCGTGTCTTCAACATAGGCAGTCCCTCCCCCCGGTCGGCATGATAGGCGAGAGCATAGCCGACATGAAACGCGTTGTCAGGGGCCGGAAGCCACATGCGATGACTTCCGCGCGACATGGGTACTCGAGGGCGATCCGCCGAGGAATGACCGTATAGTGAGACTCGACTCGCTCAGTTTTGAACCGAATGTAGGAACCGCGCACCTCGGGCCCCGTCCGGGACGAGGGAGGGAATGGAGGATAACGATGTCGGCCCATCGCTCCACCGCGACAATCTCTTTCAGGCCGAGATCGCGCCGCCCTCACGGGCTGACCAGGTTGCGCAGGCTCGGGGCGAAGCGCCCGGCGGCCCCGGGATCTCGACTATGAGTACGCGCCCGACTCTCGGCGAAGTGCTCGTGGGCATCGAGGGCCTGGCGCTGCTGCGCCTGATGTCCAGCGACGATCCGTCGGCGCGCCGGGCACGGGTGGACGAGATCCGCTCGCTCCTCGGGCGGATCGATGCCTCGGAGCTGGGCGAGTCTGCCGAAGGCAGCGAATACGATCTCGCGGGCGGCTACCGAGCATGGTCCGACACCTACGACACGCCACTCCGGCTCTTTCGGCTCGAACAGCCGGTCATGCACCGGCTGTTCGACTCTCTTTCTCCGTCTCGTGTCCTCGATGCCGCGTGTGGCACGGGCCGGCACAGCGAATACCTCGCGGGGCGTGGCCACCGGATCATAGGCGTTGATCGCTCGCCCGAGATGTTGCAGCGAGCCCGCGGGAAAGTTCCGGCAGCGGATTTTCGCGAGGGGGACCTCGAGGCGCTCCCCCTCGAGGCTGAGTCGGTCGACGTGGTCGTGTGCGCGTTGGCACTCGTGCACCTGCCCCACGTTGAGGGCGCCATCCGGGAATTCGCCCGAGTCGTCCGTCCCGGTGGACGCGTGATCATCAGCGACGTCCACCCCTTCCCCATCCTGCTCGGGTGGCAGGCGCAGTTTCGTACGGCGAGCGGCGCCGCCGGATTCATGCGCCTCCATCCTCACCTGGCTTCCGCGTACTGTCAGGCCTACGCCGCGGCCGGACTCCGCATCCGTTCGTGCGACGAGCCGTTGTTGACGCCGGAGTCCGCGGTGACCCCAGCCACCGAGCGTCTGCCCGACGCCAACCGGGCCGCCTTCGTCGGGTTGCCGGGCGTGAGCGTCTGGGACCTAGAGAGACCCGAGGAGCTCGTGGACATTGGGCGACGAGGATGAAGGTTCGGGACCTCGTGGGCGTCACGAGTGCCGTCGTGCTGATCCTGGTCGCCGAGATTGTTTCCGCTCAGGTGAGCCAGGGACGCTTCCGCATCGATGCGCGAGCGACTTTATCGAAGAAGGGCACCGCGGTCTATTCGGGCTATATCTACAACAACGGTGGAGGCGGCGTGGCAAATGTCCGCCTGCTCATCGAGATTC
The DNA here is from genome assembly GCA_035311385.1 of Candidatus Methylomirabilota bacterium. Classification (GTDB taxonomy): domain Bacteria; phylum Methylomirabilota; class Methylomirabilia; order Rokubacteriales; family CSP1-6; genus AR37. The sequence continues at coordinate 4,355 of DATGCY010000644.1, read as the reverse complement.
TCGATGCCGACGGCAAGGTCGTTGACCAGGTCCAGGCGACGGCACTCGGCAGCATGCTCGCCCGCGACCGTCTCTATTTCGAAGCGCCCCTGCCCGCCACGGGGGCAAGCTATCGAGTCCGCGTGCAGTCGTGGGATACCTTCGGCACCGGGCAGTAGTTCGCCCTGGGCGGTCGGGTCCCCTCGCCCGCCACGATCGGCTTCTTGATCTTTCCCGTCGTGGCGAAAGCGGCCACGGCGGCCGCCACATCCGAGACGCCGACGCGCGCTGCATAGTTGTAGTTCTCGAGCCCGGCGCCGTAGGTATCGGAGGTCGGGTCGAGCTTCTTCTGCCACTGGCAGGCCGTCACCTCCCAGAAGGCATTCCGGTAGACGAGCCACAACGACAAGCCGGCACGGCGGCGGCAGAGCAAGAGACTACCGTTGAACGGCTGACCCCAGGATGTTCGAGTCAGAGCTGGACCGGCCCTCGGGACGGACACGCAATCAAGGCGTAGCGAGCGAGACCGACGAGCGTAAGCGCCCAGGCCCCCAGCGCGATCCAGACGAACGCTTCCGCGATGGGCTCGAGGAGAGGGAGCGAGAACACACGGATGACGGTCTGGGTGCACACCGCGTACATGCCGAGCGGGAAGACCACAGCCCAATAATCGTGCTCGTAGATGAGGGGGACGCGCTCGAGAAGGTGCCGCCACACCCCGAGCACGAGCAGGATCGGTATCCACCAGGTCGCGGTCGCCCAGAACAGGAGCGTGGTGCCCTTCAGGAAGGGCAACAGGTCGGCGAGCACCGGACTTCGGCCCGCGTCGCCGACGAGGCAGGCGCCGGCCAGCGTTGAGATGGCCATCGCCCCCATGTTGATCCAGTACGGCGGGGTCAGGTCGCCTGGCGCGAGCGACAAGAAGAGGATGCGGTGGAAGATGAAAACGATCAGCCACATGTACAGCATGCTGCCGACCAGCCAAAATGCCAGGGCCACGAAGAGCAGCCTCTCGGGCGCATCCGGCGCGAAGGCTGGGACGAGCAGCGTCGCGAGCACGCTCACCGCCTGGGTGCCGACCACCACGAGCAGCCAGGCCCCGTTGAGCCCTTCGGCCAGCTTCGGTTTCGCCTGGGACTCCATGAGCCCCGGCAGCATCACGTAGGTGAGCGGGAGCCAGAACAGCACCCCGACGATCCACAGCGCGAGTCCGGGGGCGATCACCTCGAACTGCAGCACACATTGGTTGCCGAGCACGCAGGGGGCGGCGACGAGGGTGAAGAACCCCGGAGCCCTCGCATGGCTCCTGAAGTCGGCCACGAGATGGGCCCGATAGCGCACGGCCCGGATGGCGAGAAGGATCCCCAGGATCGCGTAGAGCGCGACGTTGAGCCAGAAGAGGCCCCGGGCCAGGAGCAGCCAGCCGGCGCCGTTGAGCGCGAGCGACACGATGCCCGTCGCCATGACGATCGCGAAGATGCTGGGCGACAGGTCCCGGGCGCTCAGCACCGGACGGGTGGGCGCGCACGCGGCCATGTCAATCCACCTCGAGCTTCTTCGGAAGTGAGGGCGCCACTAGGAATCGACTATCGTTATTTCGACGTTTCTATCTCTCGCGTTTGACTTTGCTTCACTCTGCTCATCACCGCAATTGTGCACGCCCTCTTGTATCTTGTCGTCCGAATCGAATGTTTGGAGTCTTTGCTTGTCTATCCCCCGCTTCATGAGCTCAGCCAGAACAAACTGCGCTCTCCGTTTCGCCAGGCGTCTGCTCATACAAGCCAACTTCAAGGCCCTTCGGCGTCGCCCGCCTCGTGCGTGGGCCCGGTCCCGGGGACACAAGCTGCCAAAGTCATACCCCGCCCCACAAGCTGGCCTCTGGGAGCCAATGCCACAGCAGATTTAGGTCAGAGGACCGGAGGCTATCCCCGGGGCGCGGGGAGGGCGCAGGTATTGTCGATCGTGTCACGATTGCTGACGATTTCGATCCTGCGCTCGTGCGTTGATGCCGTAAGTAGCCATAAAAATTGACGAAGAGAACTTGGGCACTGCTTATGCTGTTGTCTTCTTGCGACCGTCTCGGCAGCCGGATTTGTAAGCGACTCCGACAGTCACCGCTCGGATGCGCTCTGCGCGCAGGGGAGAACAGTCGCATGCTTCCTCGATCCGCCGCCGCCACGATCGTTTCGCTCGTCATGCTGCTTGGAACTCCGGCGTTCGCCGACATCTACAACAACCTGACGCCCAACAATCTGATGGCCACGGCCATCCGGCCGGACAGCCCAGGCTCCTTCGAGATAGAAACCGGCGACGATTTCTTTCTCGGTACAGGGGCCAGGATCAATTCTGCCAAGTTCGTCGGTCTTTCAGTCCCTGCCGCCGGAGGAACGCCGCCGGCCATTTCGCAGGTCGTCGTAGAGATCTACCGAGTCTTTCCGAACGATTCCGATGTGGGCCGCACCTCGGGACCACCGACGTTCAGCACGTCCCAGGTGCCGACGCGAGTGAACTCCCCCTCGGACGTCGCGTTGGATAGTCGGGACTCGGCCGCCGGTCAGTTGGCGTTCACGTCTTCCGTACTGAGCGCGACGTTCACGGCACTGAACTCGGTCCAGCCCGGCGGAATCCATCCCGCTCCCAACGTGGCGACCGGTGGGAACGGATCGCTAACGGGCCAGGAAGTACAGATCAACGTCAACTTCGCCACCCCGTTTGACTTGCCGCCGGATCATTACTTCTTCGTTCCGCAAGTGCAGCTCACCAATGGTGGGCAGTTCTACTGGCTCTCCGCGTCGCGGCCGATCAGCGGAGCTTTTACGACGCCATTCCCCCCTGGCGTCACCGATCTGCAGACGTGGACGCGTGATGCAAGGCTCGACCCCGACTGGCTGCGCGTCGGCACGGACATTGTCGATACGATCAACGTTAGCGTCGCTCCGACGTTCAACGCAGCCTTCTCGCTCGACGGGACGCTGGTGCCCGAGCCGTCGACGGTACTGCTCGTCGGCTCCTGCCTGGTCGGGTTCACCGTGCACATCTCGCGCCGGAGACGTGCCAGCAAGTAGTCACGGACACGGCCCCGTGAGCCGACCGAGGGTGAGACGGCCCTCTATCCGATCGGCACCTCGCTTAGCGGGTTGACCCTGCTCACCGCATCGACCTGAACCGTGCGGGATCGCCCGCGGAGCGCGTGCGGGCCGAGGTCCTCGGACGCCCAGTCGTCAGGGATAGGCAGCCGAAGTGTGTCTTCTGTCGGATCATGAAACCGAGGAGCCCGACCGCTGTCCTGAGGAGGGCGAAGGTATTGGGTTCCGGCACCGCCGCAATAGCGGGGGAAATCGCGTACGTACCGGTAAATCTTCCCCCGACAATCCATGAGACTTCCTCGCCGTTTCGAGCACGAGGCACAGACCACGTGTGGCGCGCCCCGGCGGCGCACCACGCGGGATGTTGCGACCTTTTGCCGGCCGCAACGCCCCGCGCGGTGAGTGTCCCGACGAGCGCCTACCCTCGAAGCGTCATTCGGCCTTCGACGGCCTTACGAACAGGGCGATACACCCGGTCAAGCAGGCGGGGAAGGCGGTGTTTGCCGGCAAGGGCACGAACACAAAGTTGTTTGCGGCATTCACTGCCACTGAATGCGCAGTCCCCGCCGGATGCCCCGTCCCCGCCGGCACGTTATACGTCGGCACCAGCTGAATCAGGCTCCGGTCCTCCGCATCGATCACGCCAAGCGGGGTGGATCCTTTGGCCGTGGCGGCGGGGAGGGGGCGAAGAGGGCTCCCGCTGCCGGTGGCATAGTAGTTGCCGTCGCCCCTGTTGAACCACACTTCATCCCCGGCCCCCACACCTAGCACGTCCGTGGTGGTGCCAGTTTTCACATTGAGAATCACGTCCTTCGGTGCGGCGGTCGCAGTACCCGCCGGATCCCACACTTTGCCCGCCGTATCGAAGACTGTATTACAGCCGATGAGCACATCCTCTCGTGGACCGAGAGTGAGGCCGGCCGGCGAGCAAAATTTCACCGGATATGTGTGCTCCACCGTGGTGCCATTCGGAGGGATGCGCACGACTCCTCCGTCCTCCACGTTCGGACCGATTTGCGGGATGGAGAGATAGAACTTCCCGGTGTCGGGATTCCACGCCGGCTGCTCGGCACCGTTTTCGGCATCCACGCCGTGGGCCGCATCCAAGAATATGGTGTTCAGGCGGGTGAGGCCGCAGGTCGACTTATCGACTTTTATGAAGGTGCCGGATGGCGGCGAGGCCGCGTTGTTGATCGCCAGAATGAGCCCATCCTGCGGGTCGTATACGAGCTCATCCGCGCGGGTGGGCTCGCCGGGGCGCGTGGACACTTCGCTGACCGTCTGGCCGGT
>DATGCY010000643.1:0-36620 GCA_035311385.1 Candidatus Methylomirabilota bacterium | reverse complement strand
AAGTGGCTAAGGCGGAGGTCTGCAAAACCTCTATTCAGCGGTTCGAATCCGCTCGCCGCCTCCATTGCAGGTGGGCGGGCGCCGCAGGCGCCGGGGTGGCGGAACTGGGAGACGCAGCGGACTTAAAATCCGCTGGCCCTGCCGGGCCGTGGGGGTTCGATTCCCTCCCTCGGCACCAGCAGTGCGGTGAAGCTCAGTGCGGTGAACTTCAACACGGGCGACGCAGGACGGTGCGCCCGGGATAACGGGGGAGATCACGGTGCAGACCCTCAAGGTCGCGCGCAAGACGTTCACGATGTTGAGCGAGCACCGGACGCAGATTCTCGACATCACGAAGCAGATTCGTGACGTCATGCTGAGTGCCGACATCAAGGAGGGCATCCTCCTCGTGAACTCGCTGCACACGACCTGCGCGCTCTTCGTCAACGAGTTCCAGGGCGCCCTCGTCGAGGACCTGAAGTCCATGATCGAGTCGCTGGTGGCCGAGAACGAGGGGTACCGCCACGACGACCCTCGCTACTCCGATTGCGAGCGCGGCAACGCGCACTCGCATCTCCGCGCCGCCCTCCTGGGGCGGAGCGTGGCCGTGGGCATCAGCGGGGGCGAGCTCTCTCTCGGCCGCTTCCAGTCCATCCTGTTCGCCGAGCTGGACGGTCCGCGCCCGCGGAGCATCGACGTCCAGATCATGGGAGTCTAGCTCAGAGCGGGTTTTCACTCCCTTCCGAGCCTACCCCCAAAAAATCGGTTGCGCGGGCGAAGCCCGCGCTCGAAGCGGAACACTCACCCACGCGTCGCAGGAAAGTCCCACAGCAATAGCGATGTATCTCCGCATCCTGCAAGGCTGTCCGGTTCCCGGCGCACTCAATCGGGCATGGTAGACTCGTCCCATGTCGTGGAAACTCAAGAAAAAGGCCCTGTCTCTCCTCGCCTCTGAGGAGGGTGTCGTCCGCAAGGACTGGGGGGGCCGCGTCTCCGTCGCCCTCGTGTATCCCAATACCTACGCGGTGGGTATGTCCAACCTCGGGTTCCAGACCGTGTACGAGCGATTGAACGCGCTTCCCGACGCGGTGTGCGAGCGTGTCTTCTTCCCGGATCCGGAGGATCTCGACGAGCTCTTGCGCACGGGAGCCGAGCCCTTCTCCCTGGAGTCGCTGCGGCCCCTGCGCGAGTTCGATATCGTGGGTTTCTCCGTCACCTACGAGGGTGACTACATCAACGTGTTGCGCCTGCTCCGGATGGCGGGGATCCCGGTTCGGACGGCAGACCGCGCGCCCGGCGACCCGCTCGTGCTGATGGGTGGCGTCTGCGCCTTCTCCAATCCCGAGCCTCTCGCGCCGTTCATGGACGCGGTGGCGGTGGGGGAAGGGGAGGAGCTGGTCGGCGAGATCGTGGCCGCCTACGCGGAGAGCCGCGCGGCCGGCACGGACGACCTGCGGTCGCGTGTGATCGGGAGGCTCGCCCTCCTCTCCGGCATCTACGTGCCCGCCGCCTACGACGTCGGCTACGCGAGTGACGGCAGCATCGAGTCGGTGACCCCCATCGCGGCCGGTGTCCCCTCGGTGGTGATCAAGCGTCGGCTTCGCGATGTCAATCGCTTCGAGACGCGGTCGCTCCTCAAAACGCCGAAGGCGGAGTACGGCCACATGGCCCTCCTCGAGGTGGGTAAGGGCTGCGGCCGAGGCTGCCGCTTCTGCCTCGAGGGCCAGGTCTACCGCCCCGTGCGACATCGGAGCCTGGAGGCCTTGCGCGAGTCCGTGGCCACCATCGCCAAGGAGTCGAAGCGCGTGGGGCTGGTGGGGGCCTGTGTCTCCGACTATCCGTGGATCGGCGAGCTCATGCAGATCCTCGAGGAGTACGGAGTGGAGGTCTCGATCTCCTCGCTCCGCGCGGACAGCCTCACCGAGGACTTGGTCGCCTCTCTGCAGCGCGGGGGCCACCGCACCTTGACCATGGCTCCCGAAGCGGGGACGGAGCGGCTGCGCCGCGTGGTGCGCAAGGTCATCACCGACGAGCAGATCTACGCCGCCTGCGATCTCCTGAGGAAGTACGGCATTCCCAACCTCAAGTGCTATTTCATGATCGGCCAGCCCACGGAGACCATGGAAGACGTGGAGGCCATCCCCGATCTTGCCCGTCGCATGCTGGAGCGGCTCCGCGTGCCGGGGCCAGAGGGCCACCCGTTCGGCAAGCTCACCCTCTCCGTCTCCTCCTTCGTGCCCAAGCCTTGGACACCCTTCCAGTGGGCCGCCTTCGACGAGCCGCGCGATCTCGAAACCAAGCTCGAGGTGATCAAGAGCGGGGCGCGCCGACTCCAGGTGCGGGTGGTCCACGAGAATCCGCGCGAGGCAGGGCTGCAGGCGCTTCTCGCGCGGGGCGACCGACGGGTGGGAGACTTCCTGGAGCTCGCCGCCGCTGTCGAGGGCGACTGGCGGCGGGCCCTGCGGGAGTGGCCGGGCGACGCCGGCTTCTACACGCGCCGCGAGCGGGCAGTGGGCGAGATCATGCCGTGGGACCACTTCGACGTGGGCGTGAAGAAGGCGGGCCTGCTCAAGGAATGGCAGCGCGCGGGCCTCGCGGATGCGGTGACGACATGAGCGCGCGCGTCCTCGTGGCGTCGGTGGCGGATATTCCCGCTGGGGAGGGGCGCGTGGTAGACGCGCAAGGGAAGGCGCTGGCCCTATTCAACGTGGACGGGACATTCTATGCCCTCGACAACTCCTGCCCTCACCGCGGCGGTCCGATGGGCGAGGGAGACCTCGAAGGGAGCGTTGCCGTCTGCCCGTGGCACGGCTGGCGCTGGGACGTGAAGACGGGGGCAAACGCCAACAATCCCGTCGTCAAGATGGCCTGCTTTCCCGCCTCGGTGGAAGACGGCGGCGTGTACGTGGAGCTGCCGTGATCGTCGATCGCTTCGGCCGGCCGCTTCGGAACCTGCGGCTCTCCGTCACGGATCGCTGTAATCTGCGCTGCAGCTACTGCATGCCCGAGGAAGAATACGCGTGGCTGCCCCGCGGGGACATCCTCACCTTCGAGGAGGTGAAGCGGCTCATCGACGTCTTCGCGGACCTGGGCGTGGACAAAGTGCGGCTCACGGGCGGCGAGCCGCTGCTCCGGCGGGATCTCTCGCGGCTCGTGAGGATGATCGCCTCCGAGCCGCGCATCCGCGACCTCGCCATCACTACCAATGGCATCCTCCTCGCCCAGGAGGCTCGGGCGCTCCGGGATGCGGGGTTGCACCGCGTCACCGTGAGCCTCGACACCCTCCGCCCGGAGCGCTTCCTCGCCTTGACCAGGCGCGACTCGTTCCACCAGGTCCTGGAAGGGATTGAGACCGTGCGGGCCATGGACTGGGCGGGACTCAAGCTCGACACGGTGGTGATGCGCGGGGTGAACGACGACGAGCTGGTCGACCTCCTGGAGTTCGCTCGCAAGGCTTCCGCGGAGCTTCGCTTCATCGAGTACATGGACGTGGGCGGGGCCACCCGCTGGTCCATGGACAAGGTCCTCTCGCGCGCGGAGATGCTCGAGCGCCTGAGCGCGCACTACGGCCGGATCGAGCCCATCGTGGAGGAGTCGTCCGCCCCCGCCGACCGCTACCGCCTTCCCGACGGCCCCGTGTTCGGGATCATCTCGTCGACCACCGCTCCCTTTTGCAGCGCCTGCGACCGGAGCCGCCTCACCGCCGACGGCCAATGGCTGCTCTGCCTCTACGCCACCACCGGTCTCGACCTGAGAAAGCCCTTGAGGGATGGCGCGACAAGGGACGAGCTGGCCTCGCTGATCCGCTCCGCCTGGCAGGGCCGACGAGACCGCGGGGCCGAGGAGCGACTACTCCTCAAGGACCGGCAGCCTCTCGTCCAGATCACCGAGCTCAAGGCGAAGCCGCATCTCGAGATGCACACGCGCGGAGGATGACCGGCATGAGCGCTTCCCCCCACGACGGGACTCCGGCGGTCAAGGTGGACGTCGACGAGCGCGGCGCCAACGGCCAGTGCTCGAGCCGACGGCTCTTCATGCAGCTCCAGGCCTTCGGGGGATGCTCGGATCCCAAGGCTCTCGTGGGTGCCCTTGAGCGGAGTCAGGTCGACGCGGTGCTCTACGCCGATCTGCACGACGCGCGCGGAGTCGCCGTCCTCAGCTTCGCGGAGGATCCGGCCTTCTTCGTGACCCGGCTGCGCGAGGTGCTGGGGGCCGAACCGTTCGGTGCGCTCGTGGCGAAGCCCGCCCTCGCCATGATCGGCCGGAGCTACGCGAGCGGCTACGAGCAGGACCTGGCCGACTGGCTTCTCCATCGCCCTCGGCGCACCGTGCTCAATCCCGACTGGCCCTGGGCGATCTGGTATCCGTTGCGCCGCACCGGCGCCTTCGCCAAGCTCTCCGCCCAAGAGCAGGGGACGATCCTGCGCGAGCACGGCACCATCGGTCGCGCCTACGGCGAGGCCGGCCTCGCCCACGACATCCGCCTCGCCTGCCACGGGCTCGACACCCACGACAACGACTTCCTGATCGGCCTGGTGGGGCATGAGCTCCAGCCGCTCTCGCACCTCGTGCAGGCCATGCGCAAGACGGCCCAGACCTCGGAATACATGGCGAGCCTCGGCCCCTTCTTCGTGGGCCACGCGCTCTGGCAGAGCCCGCTCCGATGATCGCCCGTGGCGCTCGCGCGACCGCTGGGCTCGTGCTCGCCGCGCTGCTCGTAGGCTGCGCCTCGGCCCCGCCGCAGCGGCTCAACACCGTCGGGCCGATCGTGGGCAAGTGGCAGGGGACGATCACGGTGGGGGGCGGGTCGCCCCAGTTCTATTTCCTCACCATCAATCCCGACGGCTCCATCGTGGCAACCTGGGGACAGAACTGGCAGTGGGGCACTGTCACCGTCAACGGGAGCGAGGGAGCCCGCTTCGAGCTCGATCACATCACGAGCGGCACGCTGCTCTTCTACGACGGACCGAAGGGGAAGGCCATCCAGATGACGCCGGACTTTGGCGGCTGGTTCGTCTGGGTTACTCCCGCGAGGTAGCGCGAGCGCGCCAGGCCGCCATGTTGGCCTCGATCTGGCGCGCGTGCACCTCGAGGTGCTCCGCGTAGATGGCGAGCCAGTCCTCTGCACCGTAGCGACCTGACTCCGTGTGTCGGCCCACGCGCTGCCACGCCGCCTCGGGCAGGCGGCGGAGGAGAGCGACCGTGTTCGCGCGCACCGTCTCCACCAGGGTGAGGGCGGGGGCGATGGGGTGCGCGTGGTAGTCGAAACGGCGCGCCCACTCCGCCTCGTCGTAGCCCAGGACCAGGGGATCTTTCTCTGCCACCACGTAGCGGATGCGCGCGGCCGCGTTGGTCTCGGAATCCGCACAGTGCACGACCACCTCGTGCGCCGACCATTCGCTCGGCTTGGGGCGCCACTGGATCGCTTCGGGAGGCACGCGGGCGAGGGCGGCCTTGAGGCGGGCCGGGCCGTCCGCATACCGCTGGATGAGCGTCTCGCGCTCCGCCGGAGTGAGAGCCATCAGCGGAGGGGCGCGGGGAGCTCGCTCGTCCCCATCAGGTAGCGATCGACGCCGCGGGCGGCGCTCCGGCCTTCAGCGATGGCCCACACGATGAGGGATTGGCCACGCTGCATGTCACCCGCCGTGAAGACCCCGGGCACGCTGGTCATCCAGTTCGCGTCCCGCCACACGGTGCCACGGTCTGTGAGCTTCACCCCGAGCTCCGTGAGCATGCCGTCCCGCCGCGGACCGAGAAATCCCATGGCGAGCAGTACGAGGTCGGCGTCGAGCTGATGCTCCGTCCCGGCCAGCGGCCGGAAGCTCGACCGAGCCTCCTCCGTCACCATCTCCACCCGCACGACGTGGAGCGTGGTCACCCGCCCGTCCTTCCCCGTGAAGTGTGTGGTGTTGATGGAGTATTCGCGCGCGCCGCCTTCCTCGTGCGCGGAGGACACGCGAAAGATGTTGGGCCAAAGCGGCCACGGATTGGCGAGGGCATCGCGCTCCTGGGGCGGCCGGGGCAGGATCTCGAACTGGGTCACCGAGCGCGCCCCTTGGCGATGGGCCGTCCCGAGGCAGTCCGCTCCGGTGTCCCCCCCGCCGATGATGACCACGTGCTTGTCCTTGGCCGTGATGAAGCCCTCGTCCGGCACCGCGTCGCCCTGCGAGCGGTGGTTCTGCATGGTGAGGTAGTCCATGGCGAAGTGGATGCCGTCGAGCTCCCGCCCGGGAATGGGCAGGTCGCGCGGCCACTCCGCGCCGCCCGCGAGAACTACCGCGTCGAACTCCGAGCGCAGCGTGGCCACGGGCAGGGTCGTCCCCACGTGGACGCCCGTCTTGAGCACGATGCCTGAGGCCTCCATGAGCCGAAGCCGACGGTCCAGGAAGCGCTTCTCCATCTTGAACTCGGGAATGCCGTAGCGCAGGAGGCCACCCACGCGGTCGGCCTTCTCGAACACGGTGACGGCGTGGCCCGCACGGTTGAGCTGCTCGGCGGCGGCGAGGCCGGCCGGCCCCGAGCCGACTACGGCCACCGTCTTGCCCGTGCGCACGGCGGCCGGCGTCGCGGCGACCCAGCCCTCGTCGAAGGCGTGCTCGATGATCCCCACCTCGACCTGCTTGATGGTGACGGGATCGTCGTTGATGCCGAGGACGCAGGAGCCCTCGCAGGGCGCGGGGCAGAGGCGTCCGGTGAACTCGGGGAAGTTGTTGGTGGCGTGAAGCCGGTCGATCGCCTCGCGCCACCGGTCGCGGTAGACGAGGTCGTTCCAGTCAGGAATCAGGTTGCCGAGGGGACAGCCCTGATGACAGAAGGGGATGCCGCAGTCCATGCAGCGCGCCCCCTGCTTCTGGAGCTTCTCGCTCTCGAAAGGCAGGTAGACCTCCTGCCAATCGTGGATGCGCTCGGCCACGGGCCGCCGCGCGGGGGTCTCACGCTTGATCTCGAGGAAACCGGTGATTTTGCCCATGCTCGGCCTAGCCGTGGGCCGAGGCCATCACGACGTCGTCCACCGACATGCCGGTCTCCTCCGCCTTCTTGATGGCCTGAAGCACGCGCTTGTAGTCGCGCGGCATGATCTTCACGAAGCGCTCGCGCGTCGCCTCCCAGTGCACGAGAAGGCGCGCGGCCACCGGGCTCTGCGTGTAGCGGATGTGACGGGACAGAAGGTCCTTGACGAGCTCCACATCCTCCACGTCCACCAGCGGCTCGAGATCGACCATGCCCGTGTTGCACCGGGTCCGGAAGTCGCCCGCCTCGTCGAGGACGTAGGCGATGCCTCCCGACATACCGGCGGCGAAGTTGCGGCCGGTGCCGCCGATGACCACGACCCGCCCGCCCGTCATGTACTCGCAGCCGTGGTCGCCGATGCCTTCCACCACGGCGAGGGCGCCGCTGTTCCGCACGGCGAAGCGCTCGCCGGCCACTCCGCGGAAGTAGGCCTCGCCGCTGGTGGCCCCGTAGAGCACCACGTTGCCCACGAGGATGTTGTCCTCTGCGGTGAAGGTGGACTCGCGCGGCGGGAAGACCACGAGCTTGCCCCCGGAGAGGCCCTTGCCCACGTAGTCATTGGCGTCGCCTTCCAGGGTGAGGGTGATGCCCCGCGGCACGAAGGCGGCGAAGCTCTGGCCCGCCGAGCCGAAGAAGTGGATGCGGATGGTGTCGTCGGGGAGGCCGTCGCGTCCGTGCGCGCGGGTCACCTCGGAGCCGAGGATGGTCCCCACCGTGCGGTTCACATTGCGGATGGGGAGGCGAATGTCGACCTGCTCGCGTCGCTCCAGGGCGGGGCGGCAGAGGGGCACGAGGGTCGTCATGTCGAGCGACTTCTCGAGCCCGTGATCCTGGTCAACGACCTTGCGCACGGCCACCTCGGGCCCGACCGCGGGACGATGGAGGATGGCGGAGTAGTCGAGGCCACGCGCCTTCCAGTGCTCCACGGCTCCGCGGACGTCGAGCATGTCGGAACGGCCGATCATCTCCTCCATGGTACGGAAACCCAGGCTCGCCATGTGCTCGCGGATCTCCTCCGCGATGAAGTGAAAGAAGGTCTCCACGAACTCCGGCTTGCCCGAGAACTTCGCGCGGAGTTTGGGATCCTGGGTGGCGATGCCCACCGGACAGGTGTTGAGATGACACACGCGCATCATGATGCAGCCCATGACCACGAGGGGCGCGGTGGAGAAGCCGTACTCCTCCGCGCCGAGAAGGGCGGCGATGACCACGTCGCGTCCGGTCTTCAGCTGCCCGTCCGTCTGCACGATGATGCGATCGCGCAGCTTGTTCTTGACGAGGACCTGCTGCGTCTCGGCCAGCCCCAGCTCCCACGGCACCCCGCCATGCTTGATCGACGTCAGCGGTGAGGCGCCCGTGCCGCCGTCGTGGCCGGAGATGAGCACCACGTCGGAGTGCGCCTTGGCCACACCCGCCGCCACCGTGCCCACGCCTACCTCGGCGACCAGCTTCACGCTGATCCGCGCCCGTGGATTCGAGTTCTTCAAATCGTGAATGAGCTGGGCGAGGTCCTCGATCGAGTAGATGTCGTGGTGCGGAGGCGGGGAGATGAGTCCCACGCCCGGTGTGGCATGGCGCACCTTGGCGATCCACGGGTAGACCTTGTGGCCGGGGAGCTGGCCGCCCTCGCCGGGCTTGGCGCCCTGGGCCATCTTGATCTGGAGCTCGTCGGCGTTGATCAGGTACTCGCTGGTGACGCCGAAGCGCCCGGAGGCGACCTGCTTCACGGCGCTCCGCCGCCAGTCGCCATTGGCGTCGCGGACGTAGCGGGCGGGATCCTCCCCTCCCTCGCCGGTGTTCGACCGCCCGCCCATGCGGTTCATGGCGATGGCGAGGGTCTCGTGCGCCTCGAGCCCGATGGAGCCGTAGGACATGGCCCCAGTGGCGAAGCGCTTGAGGATGGCCTCGACCGGCTCGACCTCCTCGAGGGGCACGGGATGCGCCACGGGCTTGAAGGTGAAGAGCCCGCGGAGGGTGGCGAGGTGCTCGCTCTGCCGGTTGACGAGGTCCGTGTACTCCTTGAAGATCTCGAACCGCTTCGAACGCGTCGCGTGCTGGAGCTTGAAGACGGTGTCGGGGTTGAAAAGGTGATACTCGCCGTCGCGGCGCCACTGGTACTCGCCCCCCCAGTCGAGCTCGGGCTCGCCCACGGGCCGCTCGGGGAAGGCGTGATGGTGCCGATCCAGCACCTCCTGGGCGACCACGTCGATCCCGATGCCACCGATGCGCGAGGCCGTCCACGTGAAGTAGCGGTCGACGAAGGCCTTCTCGAGCCCGATGGCCTCGAAGATCTGGGCCGCCCGGTACGACTGGATGGTCGAGATACCCATCTTCGAGATGACCTTGAGCACACCCTTGTTCAGCGCCTTGATGTAGTGCTTCACCGCCGACTTGTGGTCGAGGGTGGGGAGCATGCCCTGCCGGATCATGTCGTCGAGCGTCTCGAAGGCGAGGTACGGATTGATGGCGCCCGCCCCGTAACCGAGCAGAAGCGCCATGTGGTGCACCTCGCGCGGCTCGCCCGTCTCGATGATGAGGCCGACCTTGACGCGCTTGCCTTCGCGGATGAGGTGATGATGCACGCCCGCGGTGGCGAGCAGGGCGGGGATGGGCGCATGCTCGCGATCGACCCCACGATCCGAGAGGATCAGATAGGAGTAGCCGGCGTCCACCGCCGCGCTCGCCTGGCGGCAGAGCTCCTCCATCGCGGCGGCCAGGGTTCCCGGTCCATCCGTCGCCTTGAAGAGCATGGGCACCGTGGTCGCCCTGAACCCGGGCAGGTCCATGTGTCGGATGCGGGCCAATTCCTCGTTATCGAGCAGCGGCGTCTTGAGCTTGAGCTGACGGCAGGCCTCGGGCGTGGGCTCGAGCAGATTGCCCTCGGGGCCGATGGTGGTGGCGATCTGGGTCACCAGCTCCTCACGGATGCCGTCGAGGGGCGGGTTGGTCACCTGGGCGAAGAGCTGCTGGAAGTAGTCGTAGAGAAGGCGCGGCCGGTCCGACAGCACGGCCAGCGACGTATCGGTGCCCATGGAGCCGATGGGCTCCTCGCCACCCGTCGCCATGGGCGCCAGGAGGATGCGAAGATCCTCGTGCGTGTAGCCGAAGGCCTGCTGGCGCTCCAGCACCGTGGCGTGATCCGGCTCGGGCAGGTGGGGTGGCTCAGGCAGCGTCTCCAGCGGCGTGAGGTGCGCGGCCAGCCATTCGCCGTACGGGTGCTGCGTCGCGAAGGCATGCTTGAGCTCGCCGTCGTCGATGATGCGTCCCTGCGCGGTGTCGACGAGGAAGATGCGCCCGGGGTGGAGGCGCTCCTTGATGAGCACGCGATCCGAGGGAATGTCCAGCACGCCGACCTCGGAGGCCATGACCACGAGACCGTCCTTGGTCACGTAATAGCGCGAGGGGCGGAGCCCGTTGCGGTCGAGGACGGCGCCGATGACCGTGCCGTCGGTGAAGGCGATGGACGCGGGGCCATCCCACGGCTCCATCAGGCAGCCGTGGTACTCGTAGAAGTCCTTCCGCAGCGCCGGCATCGACTCATGCCCGCTCCACGCCTCCGGGATCATCATGAGCACGGCCAGCGGCAGGGGACGTCCCGCCATGACGAGCAGCTCGAGCACGTTGTCGAAGGTGGCGGAGTCGCTCCCGCCTTCGACCACGATGGGCAGAATCTTCTTGAGGTCGTCGCCCAGGAGGTTCGACCGGCAGAGCGCTTCGCGGGCGTGCATCCAGTTGATGTTGCCGCGCAGCGTGTTGATCTCGCCGTTGTGGGCGATGTAGCGATACGGATGAGCGAGCGGCCAGGAGGGGAACGTGTTGGTGGAGAATCGCTGGTGGACGAGGGCGAGCGCCGACTCGACGAGCGGATCCACGATGTCGGGGAACATGGTCTCGATCTGGTCCGCCGAGAGCATGCCCTTGTAGATGAGCGTGTTGGCCGAGAGGCTCGGCAGATAGAACGAGCCGCGGTCGCCGATGTCCGAGCTCCGTATCGCGTGCTCGACGCGCTTGCGGATGACGTAGAGCTTGCGCTCGAAGGCCTGCGCGTCGGAGATGCCGGGAGCCCGTGCAATGAAAACCTGCTCGAAGGTGGGCTCGACGGCCTGCGCGCTCGGTCCAACGGGCGAGTCGTCCGTGGGTAGGGGACGCCAGCCGAGGATCGCCTGGCCTTCCTCGGCGACGATCGTCGCGAGTATGGCGCGGCAGCGCGCGGCCTGGGCCGGATCCCGCGGCAGGAAGACGAGGCCGGCTCCGTAGTGTCGCGGGGCCGGAAGGGCGATGCCGAGCGCCGTGCACTCGCGGGTGAGGAAGGCGTGGGGCATCTGGATCAGGATGCCCGCACCGTCCCCGGTGTTGACTTCGCACCCGCAGGCCCCGCGGTGCAGGAGGTTTTTCAACACCTGCAGAGCCTGGCTGACGATGGCGTGGGACTTTCGCCCCTTCATGTCGACGACGAACCCGACGCCGCACGCGTCGTGCTCGTGAGCGGGATCGTAGAGGCCCTCGGGCCCCGGCATCCCGGCCGGCATCGCTGACTTCCTGTGCTCCATCGTCATGCTCGGCTCCCCCGCGTGCATCGCGTCCTTGTGAACCATGGGAACAATTCCGAATTTGAAGAGTGAGCCTACACGAGGGGTGAGCATTAGCCAAGCATAAAATAGCAAAAACATAGAATTAGCTGTGCTAATGAGCTAAGCTCGGAGCCATGAACCTCGACACCCTCAAGCTGTTTTGCGAAGTCGTGCGGCTCCGGAGCTTTTCCCGCGCCGCCTCGAGCAATGGCGTCACGCAGTCCGCGGCGAGCCAGGCCATCCAGCAGCTCGAGGCCGAGCTCGATGTGCCCCTCCTCGACCGTTCCCGGCGGCCCCTGGTCCCGACCGAGGCGGGTCAGGTCTTCTTCGAGGCCTGTCGCGATCTCCTCCAAGGATTCGACAATGCGCGCGCGAGCCTGCTTGCCTCCAAGGAGCGGGTGGAAGGGACGGTGCGGGTGGCCGCCATCTACTCGGTCGGTCTCCATGACATGAGCCGGCACATGCAGCCCTTCATGGCGAAGCACCCGCAAGCGCGCGTGCTCCTGGAGTGCCTGCATCCACACAAGGTAGTGGAGGCCGTCCTCAACGACGAGGCCGACGTGGGCGTGCTCTCGTATCCCACGGCCACGCGCACCCTCAACGTGCTGCCGCTCCGCTCCGAGCCCATGGTGCTGGTGACGCATCCGAGCCATCGCCTCGCCAAGCGCAAGCACGTGGAGCCGGCCGATCTTGCCGGCGAGAAGTTCGTGGCCTTCGACCGGGACCTCGCTGTGCGCAAGGCCATCGACCGGGCACTGAAGCAACACGGGGTCAGGGTCGAGGTGGTGATGGAGTTCGACAACGTGGAGACGATCAAGCAGGCCATCGGCATCGCGGCGGGCGTGAGCATCCTGCCGCGGCCCACCGTGGTGATGGAGTCGGGAATGCGCACGTTGGCAACGGTGCCCGTGGCCCTGTCCGGGCTGGCCCGGCCCATCGGCCTCATCTACCGGCGAGGCAAACGGCTCACCCCCGCCGTCCTGCGCTTCATCGAAACGCTTCGCCAGGCGGACGACGCCGTCTCCGAGCGCGCCAGCGTGGTACCGTAGGGGCATGCCCGAGCCCGCCTTCGCCGTGCAGAAATTCCTGAGCCGCGGCGGTATTCGCGTCTATGGCATGCCCGTCGAGACCTTCCCCGGGCACGTCAACAACATCTACCTCATCGTGGACGGCGACACCCTCACCCTGGTCGACGTGGGCTCGGGCACCGACGAGTCCGTCGCGGGACTGCGGGCGCGGATCGAGGAGGTGCGGCAGCGCTTCGGGGAGCGCATCTCCCTGGATGATGTACGCCACGTGGTCATCACCCATGCCCATATCGATCACTTCGGCTGGGTCGGCCATTTCACGCGCGAGACCGGGGCACGGGTGTGGGTCCACGAGCTGGACGCCCGCGTCCTGAGCCGTTTCGAGGAGCGCATCGTCCTCGCTTCCAAGGACATGGGCGTTTTCCTTGAACGGGCCGGCCTTTCCGGCGAGCTCCGAAACGAGCTCGAGACGATGTATCGCTTCTCCAAGGCCGACTTCAAGTCGGTGAGCATCGACGGCGTGGTGAAGGACGGTCAGCAGATCGTCAACGGCTATCGCGTGCACCACACGCCTGGGCACTGCCCCGGCCAGATCTGCCTCGAAGTGGACGATCTACTCTTCACCGCCGATCACGTGCTCTCGCGCATCACGCCGCACCAATCGCCCGCATCCATAACGCCCTTTTGCGGCCTCGAGCTCTATCTCCAGTCGCTCGACAAGGTTCGGCGGCTCGGCGGCGTGCGACTCGCCCTCCCCGGGCATGAGGCGCCCATCCCCGAGCTGGACGGGCGCATCGGGGCCATCGCCGCCCACCACGAGCGGCGCCTTGGCCAGGTCCTCGAACTCTGCCGCGAGCCGATGACGCTCCTCGGGGTGTCGCTGGGGCTGTTCGGGCCGCGCGAGGGCTACACGCGGCTCCTCGCCCTGGAGGAGGCGGGCGCGCATGTCGAATACCTCTTCCAGCGAGGGGAGCTGGGCATCGCCAACCTCGACGAGGTGAGCCAACAGGCCAACCCCGTGATCCGGTACGAGACCCGACGAGGAGCCGCCGTATGACCGCATCGCTGATCATCGCTGCCAGCGAGCTCGACTCGAATCTCTATTACGCCTGCCGCTTCATGGCCCCCGATCCCTTCGTGTTCGCGGAGGTCGATGGGAAGAAAATTCTCCTCATGTCGGACTTGGAGGTTGATCGGGCCCGCCAGCAGGCGCAGGTGGACGAGGTTCTGTCGCTCTCCGAATGGGAGGCGAAGGCCAAACAGCGCTGGCCCCAGCCGCGTCTCACGGACACCGTGACCCTCGTCCTCGAGGACTACGGCGCTCGCGAGGTCGAGGTTCCCGCGGACTTCCCGCTGGAGGCGGCGGACCGGCTGCGAGAACGGGGCATCCGAGTGCAGGTGAGACCGCATCCATTCTTCCCCCAGCGGGTGGTCAAGTCCCCCGAGGAGGTGGCGAGCATCGAGGAGGCGCAGCGCCACACCGAGACCGCGTTGGCCGCCGCCCTCGACGTGCTCCGGGAGAGCGTGATCCGGGGTGACGAGGTGATCTGGAAGGGCCGCCCGCTCACCTCGGAGGACCTCAAGAAGGTCGTCAACGTCTCGCTGATGGAGAACGACTGCATCGCCCAGCACACCATCATCGCCTGCGGTGACCAGGGGGTCGACCCCCATAACCAAGGCTCCGGGGCCATCCGCCCCCACCAGGGGATTATCTTCGACATCTTCCCGCGCTCCTCGACCAGCCACTATTTCGCGGACATGTCGCGCACGGTGGTCAAGGGCAACGCCTCCGACGAGCTGCGGCGAATCTACGACGCCGTGCTGGCCGCGCAGCTCCGGGGCATCGAGCTGATCCGAGACGGCGCCTCTGGCGGGGCCATCCATGCAGAGGTTGCGCGGACAATGGAAGCGCGCGGCTACCCCACCGGGGTCGTGGGTGGGCGAAACCAGGGGTTCTTCCACGGCACCGGTCACGGCGTCGGTCTCGACATCCACGAGCTGCCGCGCATCAGCCGGCTCGACTACGAACTCAAGACCGACCACGTGGTGACAGTCGAGCCTGGTCTCTACTACGCGGGACGCGGAGCGGTGCGCATCGAGGACATGGTGCTCGTGGAGCCTGGCGGCTGTCGCAACCTCACCCGCTCGCCGAAGATGGAGCTTCTCGAACTTTAGGAGCTGTCCTGCCGCTCCCAAGCAGGGTCTCCGAGGGGAGATAACCTTGCTTCTCAGCAGAGGTTTGGGTAGCATGAAGCCGTAGCGGCTCCTGCCAGGGCTGGCGTTTCCAAAGACGACAAGTCCGGGGCCGCTTTGCGCCGTGGACGGCGGTCACGAAAGGACGATGGACACATGAGCGAGACGGCAATGCCCGCGATCACGGCCGCCAAGCCTCGCCGCACCTTGAACCGCGCGGTGATCCGGTTCGCCGGCGACTCCGGCGACGGCATGCAGGTCACCGGCGAGCAGTTCACGACGGAAGCGGCATGGGCCGGCAACGACATCTCGACGCTCCCGAACTTTCCCGCGGAGATTCGCGCGCCGGCCGGCACTCTCTTCGGCGTGTCGAGCTTCCAGCTCCAGTTCGGCAGCCAGCGTGTCTACACTCCGGGCGATCAGCTCGACGCGCTGGTGGCCATGAATCCCGCGGCTCTCAAGGTGCACCTGAGCGATCTGAAGAAGGGCGGCATCCTCATCGTCAACACCGCCGCCTTCGACCAGCGCAATCTCGAGAAGGCCGGCTACCCGAAGGACGACAAAGGTGAGCCCAAGAACCCGCTCAACGACCCGGGCCTCGCGGAGCAGTACCGACTCTACCAGGTCGACATCAGCGGAATGACCAAGAAGTCGTTGGAGGATCTGCCGCTCAACGCCAAGGAGAAGGAGCGCTGCAAGAACTTCTTCGCCCTAGGCCTCGTCTCCTGGATCTACACCCGGCCGCTCGATCCCACGCTCGACGCCATCAAGAAGCGCTTCGCCAAGAATCCGACCTTCGTGGAGGCGAACATCCGCGTGCTCAAGGCGGGCCACGCCTTCGGCGAGACGGCGGAAATGTTCTCCGAGCACTACGGCATCGAGGCGGCGGAGATGCCTCCGGGCGTCTACCGCAGCATGACGGGCAATCGCGCGCTGGCCTGGGGCCTCCTCGCCGCCGCGGAGCGGACCAAGATCCCCATCGTGTTCGGCGCCTATCCGATCACGCCCGCCTCAAGCATTCTGGAGGAGCTGGCCCTCCACAAGCGCTGGCGGGTGCGGACCTTCCAAGCTGAGGACGAGATCGCCGCGGTGACGGCGGCCGTCGGCGCGTCCTTCGGCGGCGCCATCGGCGTCACTGCTTCGAGCGGTCCCGGCATCGCCCTCAAGGGCGAGGGCATCGGCCTCGCCGTCATGGCGGAGCTGCCGCTGGTGATCTTCGACATCCAGCGCGGCGGTCCCAGCACGGGGCTGCCCACCAAGACGGAGCAGGCGGATTTGATGCAGGCGATGTACGGACGCAATAGCGAGTCGCCGATCGTCGTCATCGCGCCCTCCACACCGGGCGACTGCTTCTACATCGCGTACGAAGCGGTGCGCATCGCTGTTAAATACATGGTCCCGGTCATGGTGCTCTCCGACGGCTACCTCGCCAATGGCTCCGAGCCGTGGCTCATTCCTGACGCCAAGACCCTGCCCGACATCCCCGTGGCCTTCCGCACGGAGAGGCAAGGCTTTGCTCCGTACCTGCGCGACCCCGCGACGCTCGCGCGTCCCTGGGTCCGTCCGGGCACGCCGGGGCTCGAGCACCGGATCGGCGGCATCGAGAAGCAAGACGTCACCGGCAACATCTCGTACGATCCGGAGAACCACGACCACATGGTGCGTACGCGCGCGGAAAAGGTTCGCCGCGTCGCCCAGGAGATCCCGCCCACGGTGATCCACGGGTCGGAGTCGGGTGACGTGCTCGTGGTCGGCTGGGGTGGAACGTACGGCGCCATCACGGCAGCGGTGGAGGAGGCCCAGATTGAGGGCAAGGCGGTTGCCTCCATCCACCTCCGGCACCTGAATCCGCTGCCGCCCGACCTGGGCCAGATCCTGCGTCAGTACCGTCGGATCCTCGTGCCCGAGATCAACAGCGGCCAGCTCGTGCGGGTGTTGCGTGCCGAATACCTCGTGGACGCCGTGGGCTTCAACCGTGTCCGCGGCATGCCCCTGGCGAGCCAGGAGATTCTCGAGGCCATCAATCAACTTCTGGAGGCAAAGCGGTGAGCACGGTCACGGGGACTCCGGGAGCGGCGCCGAAGTACACGAAGAAGGATTTCGAGTCCGATCAGGACGTGCGGTGGTGCCCGGGCTGCGGAGACTATGCCATCCTGAGCGCGGTCCAGAAGACCATGCCGGACCTCGGCATCCCGCGCGAGGACATCGTGTTCATCTCGGGGATCGGGTGCTCAAGCCGCTTCCCGTACTACATGAACACGTACGGCTTCCACACCATCCACGGTCGCGCCCCCGCCATCGCCACCGGGCTCAAGCTGGCCCGGCCCGAGCTCAAGGTCTTCGTGGTGACGGGCGACGGTGACGGGCTGTCCATCGGCGGCAACCATCTCCTGCACGTGCTGCGCCGCAACGTGGATGTGACCATCCTGCTCTTCAACAATCGCATCTACGGCCTGACCAAGGGCCAGTACTCGCCCACCAGCGAGCTGGGCAAGGTGACCAAGTCTACCCCCATGGGGTCAGCCGACCGGCCGGTCAGCCCGTGCGCCTTTGCCCTCGCCGCCGGCGCCACCTTCGTGGCCCGCACGGTGGACCGCAACATCGCTCACATGGAGGAGACACTCAAGCGTGCCGCCCACCACAAGGGCGCGGCCTTCGTGGAGATTCTCCAGAACTGCAACGTGTACAACGACCTCGCGTGGAATGTCCTCTACGACAAGGAATCCAAGATCCTTCACGAGTGCCGGCTCGAGGATGGCAAGCCCATCACCTTCGGGCCCGCAGACGACCGGCGCGGTCTCGTGCTGGAGGGTCTCAAGCCCAAGGTGGTCAAGGTGTCGGAGGTGCCGGAGAGCGCGCTCTGGAAGCACGACGCGGCCGATCGCGCCGCCGCCATGGTTCTCGGGCAGCTCTGGGCGCCCGAGTATCCGATTCCGCTGGGGACGCTCCTCAACCAGGAAGGCGAGACCACATACGAGGAGATCGTCGTCCAGCAGGAACAGAAGGCGATCTCGGATCGTGGCCAGGGGGACGTCGCGAAGCTGCTCATGGCCGGCGAGACCTGGAAGATCGGCTAGGGCCGGGCGGCGATAAGGGCCCAGCTGCTTCGTTGGCTCGGCCGCTCCTCGCTCAACGTCCAGAGAGTACGCCTCGCTCGTCGCATCCCTCGCCGCCTCGCATCTGGACCCTTCTCGCCGCCCGGCCTCGCGCGTTCTCGACCGCGGGGTTAGGTATGCGACAAGCTCAGGACGGCTGAGGATGCTATGGCGCTGAGTCCGGCGTTCCTGGCTGAGCTCGAGCGGATCGTGGGTGCGCCAGGGGTGGTGTCGACCCTGGAGGGGCGGCTCGCCTACGAGTGCGACATGCACACCTACTACAAGGGCGCGCCGGACTTCGTGGTGCTGCCCGAGTCCACCGCGCAGGTCGCCGAGTTGGTGCAGCTCTGTCGTCGCGAGCGCGTGGCCATCGTCCCGCGTGGCTCCGGGACGGGGCTCATCGGCGGCGCCATGGCTCCCGTGGGCGGGGTCATGGTCTCCATGACGCGCATGAATCGAATCCTCGACCTCGACTTCCCCAACCGTTGCGCCACCGTTCAGCCAGGGCTGATCAACCTCTGGCTGTCCCAGGCCACCCGCGAGCACGGCTACTATTTCGCGCCCGACCCCTCGAGCCAGATGGTCTCCTCGATCGGGGGCAACGCCTCGACCAACGCGGGTGGCCCGCACTGTCTCAAGTACGGCATCACCGTCAACCACGTGCTCGGCCTCGAGCTCGTGACGGGAGCGGGGGAGATCCTCCGCGTGGGCGGCAAGGCGGTGGATGCGCCCGGCTACGATCTCACGGGAGCGCTGGTGGGCGGCGAGGGGACGCTGGGTCTTCTCACCGCCATCACCGTGCGCCTCCTCCATGTGCCAGCGGGGGTCAAGACGCTCCTCGCTTCCTTCTCGGCCATCGAGGACGCCTCCGAGACGGTGTCGGCCATCGTGGGCGCGGGCATCACACCCGCTGCCCTCGAGATGATCGACGAGGTGTTCGTCCGCGCCATCAACGAGGGCGTGGGCGCCGGCTATCCCAAGGGAGCGGGCGCCGTGCTCCTCATCGAGCTGGACGGACCCGCCGCGGAGATCGAGGCGCAGGCGGGACGCATCGTCCAGATCTGTCGTGATCACGCCGCCCTCGAGATCCGCGTCGCCCGCGACGAGGCGGAGCGGGCGCTGCTCTGGAAGGGACGAAAGGAGGCGGCGGGGGCGGTGGGGCGGATGTCGTCCACGTGGATCCTGCAGGACGCCGTGGTGCCGCGCTCGCGGCTTCCCGAGATCATGCGCGAGGTGGTGGCCATCGGCGCGCGTCATCGGCTGGTCATCGCCAACGTCTTTCACGCGGGCGACGGCAACCTGCATCCGATGATCCTCTACGACGACCGCGTCCCCGGCGAGCTCGAGCGCGCGCACGAGGCCAACGACGAGCTCCTGCGCGCCTGTCTGGCCATGGGAGGTAGCGTCACCGGCGAGCACGGCGTCGGTCTCGACAAGGCCTGGAGCATGCCGCTCCAGTTCGGCGATGCGGACCTCGCCTTCATGGCACGCTTCCGCCGCGCCCTCGATCCCGACAGCATCATGAATCCCGGCAAGCTCTTGCCCTCGCATCCCGCCTGCGGCGAGGGGTTCCGTCCCGCGGCGCCGCGACTGCCCACCGGCACCTGGGTCTGAGGGCGCCGCGTGTCCGCTCCTGACCTCGCGGAGATGCTGGCCGCCATCGTCGGCCGTGAGCATGTGGCGGGAGCGGGAGCCGAGCGCTCGGCGGCGGCCGTCGACGGCATCCTGCCGCGCTGGCGGGTGCGGCCGGGCGCGGTCGATGAGGTCAGCCGCATCCTCGCCTTGGCGAGCAGCGAAGGACTCGCGGTCGCCCCGCGCGGGAGCGGCTCCGCCCTCGATCTCGGCATGCCGCCCGCCCGCGTCGACGTCGCCCTCGATCTTTCGCGCCTCGCGGGCATCATGGAGTACGTGCCCGCCGACATGGTCGCCACGGTCCAGGCCGGCGTGCGGCTGGACGTGCTGGCCCGTGAGCTCGGCAAGCACGGTCAGATGCTGCCCCTCGATCCCTACGGCGGCGCCTCGCGCACGGTGGGCGGGGTCCTCGCCGCGGGCGCGAGTGGACCGCGGCGCTTCCGCTACGGCACGGGCCGAGACCTCCTCCTCGGCGCACGCTTCGTACAAGTCGACGGCACCGTGACCTGGGCCGGGGCCAAGGTGGTCAAGTCGGTGACAGGGTACGAGATCCCCAAGCTCCTCGTGGGATCGCTGGGCACGCTCGGCGTCATCGTGGAGGCGACGCTCAGGCTCCATCCCGCCCAGCCCGCCTCGGGATCGTGGCTTTTTCCCTTCCCCTCACGCGATCACGCCGCCTCGTTCGTGGCCGCCGTGCTCGCCTCGGATCTCGAGCCGGAACGGATGGCCTGGCTCAATGCCGCCGCCCTCGCCCGAGTCGGGCAGGAGCCCTCGGAGGCCGCGGTCGCGATATCGGTGGCGAGCGTGGCCGAAGCGGTCGCCTCGCAAGGAGGCGCCCTCGATGCCCTGGCCCGATCGTCGGGCGGCCGCGTGGTCGCACTCGACGAAGAGTTCTGGCCCGGAATGAACGCGATCCTCGACGCGCCCATCGTGGTCAAGCTGGCGGGGGAGATCCGTCGCCTCTCGTTTTGGGCGGGTGAGCTCCAGAAGCTCTGCGCGCACCACGGTCTCACCGCGGCCGTGGTGGGCGAGGCGGGCAATGGCGTGCTCCGTGCCGGCGTGACGGGCAGCGTCCTCTCGCAGGACTGGGCGAGGGAGGTGGTATCGCCGCTCCGCGACGGACTCGCGCCGGAGGGCGGCAGCCTCGTGGTGGAGCGGGCGCCCGTGGAGCTGAAGCACGCGGCCGACGTGTGGGGCCCCGTGCCCGAGCCGGCGCTCGCCGTGATGAAGCGGCTCAAGGCCGAGTTCGACCCACGGGGAATCCTGAACCGCGGGCGCTTCGTGGGCGGGCTGTGAGCGTGGCCGCCCCCGGTGCCTTCGATGCCGTCGACGCTCCATCCATGGAGGGTCTCCGCGCCTGCGTTCATTGCGGCATTTGCCTGCCGCAGTGTCCGACCTATCGCGTGCTCGGCGAAGAGATGGACTCGCCGCGCGGCCGCGTCTACCTGATGCGCGCAGCCGCGGAGGGGCGGGTGGGCCTCACTCCGACCCTCGCGCGTCATCTCGATCTCTGCCTCGGCTGCCGCGGCTGCGAAACGGCCTGTCCGTCCGGGGTGCCCTTCGGCCAGCTCCTGGAGGCAACGCGCGCCCAGCTCACGCGCAAGCACGTGCGCGCTCCCGAGACCGATCATGCGACGGCGCGCTGGGCGCTCGAGACCTTCCCGTATCCTGCGCGCCTCGCCCCGCTTCTCTGGGGGCTCAAGGTCTACCAGGCCTCGGGCGCGCAGGCGCTCGTGCGCGGCTTCGGCTTGCTCGCGCCGTTCCGCAAGCTCAAGGCGATGGAGTCGCTGCTCCCCGCCGTGCCCGCGGGGGCGCCCCTGCCTGAGTTCCTGCCCGCGCGCGGCCAGCCACGGGGCCGGGCCGGGCTCCTCACCGGCTGCGTGCAGCGCCTCTTCTATGCCGACGTGAATGCCCGGACGGCGCGGCTCCTCTCCGCTGCGGGGTGGGACGTGATGATGCCGCGGGCCCAAGGATGCTGCGGGGCGCTCCACCTGCACGCGGGCCGGCTCGACGAGTTCCGGCGCCTCGCTCGCGAGCTCGTGGGGAGCTTTCCCGCCGATCTCGACCTGATCGTGACCAATGCCGCGGGCTGCGGCTCCGCCCTCAAGGAGTACGGCCACTGGCTCGCCGAGGAGGCCGCGCAGCGCTTCGCCGACAAGGCGCGCGACATCTCGGAGGTCCTCGTCGACGCCGAGCTGCCCCTGGGCGAGCTGCGCCTCACCGTCGCCTATCACGATGCCTGTCATCTCGCCCACGGCCAGAAGGTGCGCGTCCAGCCCCGCGCGCTCCTCGGTCGCATCCCCGGCCTCACTCTGGTGGACATCAAGGACTCCGAGCTCTGCTGCGGCAGCGCGGGCATCTACAATCTGACCGAGCCGGCCATGGCCGAGGAGCTGGGACGAATGAAGATCGCGCGCATCCGGGAGAGCGGGGCGCGTATCCTGACCGCGGGGAATCCGGGCTGCCTGCTCCAAATCGCGAGGCACGCGAGGGAGGCCGGGCTGGAGCTCGAGGTCGTCCATCCCGTGGACCTGCTCGCGCGCGCCCTGAGGGAGTCATGAAGATCAGGCTCGAGGATCACGTGAAGTTCGACCCGGCCAGGATGGCGAGAGTTGCCTTGGCCACCACCAGCCGTTGCCAGCTCGATCTCTACTGCGTCGCCCCGGGCCAGTCGCAGCGCCCGCATGCCCACGGCGACCAGGACAAGGTCTACTGCGTCCTCGAGGGCAGCGGACGCTTCTCCCTCGGAGGGAGGGAGGAGCGGTTGAGCAAGGGCGAGGCCCTGGTGGCAGAGGCCGGGATCGAGCACGGGCTCGTCAACGACGGCAATGAGCCGATGCTGGTGTTGGTGGTGGTGACGCCGCCGCCGCCGCACGGCCCAGGAGCGCAGAAGTCGTGAAGGCCTCGATCATGATCACGTGCCTGGGGGAGATGTTCTTCCCCGAGGTGGGCGTGGCCATGGTCAAGCTCCTCCGCCGCCTCGGCGTCACGGTGGACTTCCCGCCAGGACAGACCTGCTGCGGTATGCCGCTGTTCAACTCCGGCTACCACCACGATGCCGCCCTTGTGGCCGCGCGCACGGTGAAGCTCTTCGCGCAGGCGGAGCACGTGGTGGTGCCGTCGGGCTCCTGCGCCTGGATGGTCAAGACGGAATATCCCGGGTTGCTCAAGGACGATCCCGCCCTCAGGACACAGGCGGAGGCGCTCGCGCGCAAGACGCACGAGCTCTCGCAGTTCCTCGTCGAGGTCCTGGGGGTGACGACGGTGGCGTCGCCCTTCCAGGGGCGGGTGACCTACCACGACTCCTGCCACCTCCTGCGCGGGCTCGGAGAGTCGAGACATCCGCGCACGCTGCTCCAGGCCGTGCCGGGCTGCGAGCTGGTCGAGCTGCCCGGGTCCGATGAGTGCTGCGGCTTCGGCGGGTCTTTCTCCGTGCGGCTGCCCGAGGTCTCCACGGCCGTCCTCGACAAGAAGCTCGCGAACGTGGAGAGCACGGACGCCAAGTGCCTGGTCGCCTGCGATGCGGGCTGCCTCATGCAAATGGGGGGCGGGCTGACGCGACGAGGCTCGCGGGTGCGCGCGCTGCACCTGGCGCAGGTGCTCGAGCCGGGAGAGATCGCGTGAGCGAGACGCAGCTCCGCACGCCCTTTCCCCAGCGCGCGCACGCCGCTCTCGGCGACGCGCATCTCCAGGAAGCGCTCACCATCGCCACCACGAAGTTCATCGGGCTCCGGAAGGAGTCCTTCGCGGGCTATCCCGCCGGCGAGGCACTCCGCGACCGCGCGCGGGCCATCAAGGAAGCCACGCTCCAGCGCCTCGACCAGCATCTCGAGCGCCTTGCCGACAACATCGAGCGGCTGGGTGGCCACGTGCACTGGGCGGCCACGGGCGACGAGGCGCGCGACATCATCCTGCGACTCTGCCGCGACCGAGGCGTGCGCATGGCCGTCAAGAGCAAGTCCATGGCCACCGAGGAGATCGATCTCAACGAAGCCCTGGAGGCGGCGGGCGTGAAGCCGGTGGAGACCGACCTGGGCGAGTACATCATCCAGCTCGCTCACGAGAAGCCCTCGCACATCATCGCTCCCGCCATCCACAAGACCAAGGGCCAGGTCGCCGACCTCTTCTCGAAGGAGCTGGGCGGCCGCTTCGAGGCCGATCCCGAGGTGCTCACCGCGGTGGCGCGGAAGGAGCTCCGCCAGAAGTTCCTCGAAGCGGACATGGGCATCACGGGAGCGAACTTCGCGGTGGCGGAGACGGGCACCATCGTCCTCGTCACCAACGAAGGCAACGGGCGCATGGTCACCTCGCTGCCTCGCATCCACGTCGCCGTAATGGGCATGGAGAAGGTCATTCCCACCATGACCGATCTCATGATCTTCCTCTCCATCCTCGCCCGGAGCGCCACGGGGCAGAAGCTCTCCTCCTACACCACGCTGGTGCGAGGGCCGCGCCAGCCCGGCGAGGTCGAGGGGCCGGAGGAGCTCCATCTCATCCTCATGGACAATGGCCGCATGCGCCAAGTCGCGGGCACGCTGCGCGAGGCCTTGTATTGCCTGCGCTGCGGCGCCTGCCTCAATGTCTGCCCGGTGTACCGCCAGATCGGCGGCCACGCCTACGGCTACACGTATCCGGGGCCCATCGGCATCCTCCTCACCGCCATGCTCGAGGGCACGGGCGCCGTGAAGGACCTCGCGCACGCCTCCTCGCTCTGCGGCGCGTGCAAGGACGTGTGTCCCGTGCGCATCGACATTCCGCGCATGCTCGTGGAGCTCCGGGAGCAGGTCGATCGCGAGAAGATCGCGCCGTGGGGCGAGCGCATGCTCTTCGGCCTCGCCCGCCGGGCCATGGCCTCGTCGGCCCTCTTCCGGCTGGGCGCCCGCCTCGGCCGGCTCGCCCAGCGGCCGTTCGTCCGCAATGGCCGGCTGCAGGGCCTGCCTTTTTTCTTCGGCCAGTGGACGCGTACGCGCGACCTGCCGCCGGTGGCCGCTCGCACCTTCAGCGAGCGCTGGAAGGACCTCGAGCGGCCGTGACGACCCGGGCGGAGTTTCTGAGCGGCCTCCGGCGCGAGATGGCGAAGACGCGCGGCCTCTTCGAGGCGCGTACGGCGGAGCGGCCGCCCGACGCCGACCTCGTCTTCGAGACGGTCAAGCGGCAGATGGCGGAGCGATGGCCGCAGGCGCTGGAGCGCTTCCAGGCGGAGTTCGAGCGGGTCGCGGGCGTCTTTCATCGTGTCGCCCGCCTGGAGGACGTTCCCGATGTCGTCCGAGCCATCGCGCGCGAGAAGCAGGCGAGCCGCGTGCTCTCCTGGCATCCGGATGCCCTCGGCCTCGACCTGCGACAGAGTCTCGGTGGCGAGGGCCTGTCCGTCACCCTTGCCCCCGATGACGATCCGGATGGGGAAGCGCGGCGCGTCCACCGCGAGGCTGCGGCGGAGGCGGAGATCGGCGTCACGGGAACGGACTGGGTGCTGGCCGAGACGGGCACACTCATCCTCGTGTCGGGACGCGGGCGGCCGCGCTCCACCTCGCTGCTCCCCACCACTCACGTGGCCGTGTTCGATCGCCACCAGCTGCTGGAGTCGCTGGAGCAGGTGGGGAGCATGCTGGAGGCCCTCCACGCCGATCCGGCGCGCCGCATGTCCGGCGCGGTGATCAACTTCATCACGGGACCGTCGCGCACCGCCGACATCGAGCTCACGCTGACCCGCGGCGTGCATGGACCCAAGGACGTGCACGCCATCTTCGTGGAGGGTCGGTGAGCCAGCGCCTCTTCACTCCCGCCGAGGTCAACGCGCTCATCCCTAAGCTGACCGAGTTCCTGGAGGAGGCGATGGCCCTCCACGAGCGGGGCCGCGCCCTGCAGGAGGCGCTCAGCGAGGAGCGCGCGCGCATCCGCGCGGCGGGCGGGGTGATGGCGAACCAGCACGACTGGAAGGCGCGGGCGGAGAGGCTCGACGGCTACGCCATCGAGATCAAGCAGGTCCTTCAGCGCATCGGCGAGCTGGGCGGAGTGACCAAGGACCTCGAGATGGGCCTGGTGGACTTCCCCGGCCTTGTTCGCCAGGCGGGGCCGCAGCCGGTGAACCTCTGCTGGAAGCACGGCGAGGACGCCGTGCGCTTCTGGCACGGCTTCGACGAAGGCTACGCTCAGCGGAAGCCCCTGTGAAGCCCGCCGCCATCCTGTTCGACCTCTTCGACACCCTCGTGCTCCTCGACCGCTCGCGGCTGCCCGAGGTCCACATCAACGGCAAGCCTCGCCGCACCACCGCCGGGCACTTGCATCAGGTCTTCGAGCCTTACGTTCCTGGCCTCTCCCTCGAGGACTTCGTGGAAGCGCTCTTCTGGAGCTGGCAGGAGGCGGAGCGGCTCCGCGGAGAGGACTATCGGGAGGTGGCGGCGGCGGAGCGCTTTGCCCTCATGTTCGGCCGTCTCGGTCTCGACCAGGGCCGGCTGCCTCCCGAGGCGCTCCAGCTCCTCCTGGCTACCCACATGCGCGAGCTCTCGAAGGCCGTGGTGTTCCCCGAGCATCATGGCAAGCTTTTGCGGGAACTACGGCAACGCCACCGGCTCGCCGTGGTCTCGAACTTCGACTACACACCCACCGCGCGACACGTGCTCGAGCGCGAGGGGATCACCGACCTCTTCGACTCCATCGTCATTTCCGACGAAGTCGGTTGGCGCAAGCCCAAGCCCGTGATCTTCGAGCGCGCGCTCGAGCGCCTGGGGATCGCCCCCGGCGAGGCCCTCTTCGTGGGCGACCGGGCCGAGATCGACGTATTAGGGGCCCGCGCGGTGGGCATGCCGTCGGCCTGGATCAACCGCGATGCGGCCGCCCTCCCCGAGGGCATGGCCCCGCCGGAATTCGAGATTCGTGACCTGGCCGAGCTCGAGGGCATTCTTCGCAGGGATGGCGCATCCGAGCCGGGATCCCGGGCATCCTAAGGGACGGTTCGAGGTCGAGACCAACCAGCAGGCACGACACGCGAGGACAGACATGGCACCGACACGCAAAGTCGTCATTATCGGCTCCGGCCCGGCCGGCTACACCGCGGCTATCTACGCCGCGCGCGCCAACCTGTCCCCCATGATGTACACGGGGCTCCAGGCCGGTGGCCAGCTCATGCTCACCACCCTGGTGGAGAACTATCCCGGCTTTGTGGAGGGCATCGACGGCCCGCCCCTCATGGAGACGTTCAGGGAGCAGGCCCTCCGCTTCGGCACCGAGATGGTCGCCGAGGACGTGACGGCCGTCGACTTCAATCGGCAGCCCTTCCTCGTCAAGACCGACGACTCCGAGGTGGAAGCGCTGACGGTGATCGTGGCCACGGGCGCCTCGGCCAAGCTCATCGGCCTGGAGAATGAGTCCAAGTTGATGGGGCGCGGGGTGAGCACCTGTGCCACCTGCGACGGGTTCTTCTTCAAGGACCAGAACATCATGGTGGTGGGCGGGGGCGACTCCGCCATGGAAGAGGCGCTCTATCTCTCACGCCTGGGCCGCCAGGTCCAAGTGGTGCACCGGCGCGACAACCTGCGTGCCTCCAAGATCATGCAAGAGCGCGCCCTCAAGAATCCCAAGATCGAGTTCATCTGGGACAGCGTGGTGGACGATGTGCTCGACCCGGCCAAGAACAAGGTCACCAGCGTGCGTCTCAAGAACCTCAAGACGGGCGCGGTGTGGGAGACGCCGGTGGACGGACTTTTCGTCGCCATCGGCCATCAGCCCAACACCGCCGTTTTCAAGGGACAGCTCGAGCTCCACCCGAACGAGTACGTGAAGATCACGCCGGGCACGACGCAAACCTCAGTGCCGGGCGTCTTCGCGGCGGGAGACGTGGCTGACTTCACCTACCGGCAAGCGGTGACGGCGGCGGGCACCGGCTGCATGGCCGCGCTGGAAGCGGAGCGCTACTTGGAGGCGCATCACTCGGGTCACTGAGGCGACCCGGCGGCGTCACTCGGCGCCCTCGGCCGCCCCTGCTACGCGGCCCGGGGCGCCGTGTCGTTTCTGTGCCGTCGCTCAGGAGAGGGTGAAGGTGCCTCGGGCGACTTCCACCACGGAGCCGCCCACGCGGACGTCGACGATGGCATCTCCATCCCGGTCGGCGGAGACCACGATGCGGCTGGGTCGACGACACTCCAGGCCCTGCTCGATCACCACGCGCTGCCCGGGCTTGGCCACGCCGTGCTTCACCAGCCATGCTGCGCAGCAGCCGCTCGCCGAGCCGGTGGCGGGATCCTCACCGTTGTAGAAGATCATGCGCGCGTGCACGTCCGCCTGCGCATTCACCGTCTCCGTGCTCACGAAGAAGAAGAGCTTGGCGTCGGTGCCCTGGCTGTACTCGAAGGAGCGTGGGTAGTCGAAGCGCAGGTTCTGGAGCGCGGCCAGTGTCTTCACGGGGACGATCGCGAAGGCCATGCCGGTGGACACCGTCTGGATTGGCACGTCGTCGCGCAGGTCCTCGGAGCGGAGGTTCGTGAAGCGCGCGATGTCTTCGCGTCGGTGGATCTGGCCGAACTCGGGATCGCGCTGGCGCATGGTCCCGAAGCTCGGCCCGAGCTCGCACGCGAACTCCACGGGGATCTTGCCCACGAGAAGATCGAGTTCCACGCAGGAGGCGCCGGTGCCGCCGCGAATCACGCTGGCCGTGCCCAAGGTGGGATGGCCCGCGAACGGGAGCTCCTCCGCCACCGTGAAGATGCGCACCTTCACCCCGTGCTCGCGCTCGATGGCGGCCTCGCGGGGCAGGATGAAGGTCGTCTCCGAGAGATTGGTCTCGCGGGCCAGACGCTGGAACTCCTCCTCGCGCAGCGCGCGGGCATCCGTGAACACGGCCACGGCGTTCCCCTCGAGGGCGCGGTCCGTGAAGACGTCGACCACCGTGTACGCGAAGTTGCGCATCCGTCAGCCTGGCCTATTCACGGGCGCCACACGTACGACCGGGGCGGGTGGCGGCGGGGGCGGGGGAGCGCTCCGGCCCCCTCGTCCTGTGCGCCGCTCGGAGGGGCGGCGAGTCAGGCGAGCGGGTGACGCAGCTGGACTGCCCCCCGCCCCCGCCGACGGGCCCCGCCCCGCCTCGCCCTCCAGGACTTCGTGCACAAGCCTACTCCGTCCGGGGGAAGGCGGCGACCTCGACGCGGGTATCGTTGTAGCAGGCGCCCTCCGCGATGTCCGCGTGGTGGGCGGGGGCGAGCGCGCTCACCGTCTGGCCGTTGTCGCTCGTGCGCATCCACGCGCCCTTGAGCGAGGAGACCATGCCGGGCCGCACGGCGTCGGTGACCACGAGGGGAAGGTGCACCTCACCGAGATCGTTCCACACGCGCACCCACTGGCCGTCGGTGAGCCCGCGGACCCGCGCATCGTCCGGGTGCATTTCGAGAGGCGGCGTGGCGTCGCTCGGCGACAGGCCCCCGAAGGTGGAAGTCGTGCGCTGGTCCGAGGCGGGAGTGATCAGGGAGAGTGGGTAGGGCGACTCGTACGGAAGGAACCGGGGTATGGGCGCCCCGTAGCGATTGCCGAGATACGTCGACACGAGCTCGACCTTGCCCGAGGGCGTGCGGGGGAAGGCATTCTTGAAGAGGAGCGCGTCCTCGCCGCTCACCGTCATGGCCATGGCGCGGTCGGTGGGCACGGCGTGGGGCGCCATCCCGCCCAGGCGCGCATCGGCAGGGTCGACCGCCTCGTCCATGAGTTCAGCGTCGGTCGCCCGGAAGCACGGCTCGTCGAAGCCGAAGCGGCGCGCCAGCTGGCGGAAGATCTCCGTGTTGGGCAGCGATTCGCCCACGGTGGGGATGACCGGCTCCGCGCGCTGGAGCCAGTGCTGGCCGTAGGCGGCGTAGAGGTCGGCAAATTCGAAGTGGCTCGACGCGGGGAGGACGACGTCGGCATAGGCGAGGCTGTCCGTCATGACCACGTCGATCCCCACCACGAAGAGATCCTCGCGGGCGAGGCCGCGGCGCATCCGGTTCTGATCCGGATGCACGACGAGAGGATTGTGGTTGTAGATGAACGCGGCCTTGATGGGCGGCGACAGCGTGGGATCGAGCAGGTGTCCACCGACGTCGACGATGTTCAGCGTGCGCGTGCCCGCGGGGACGAGGTCGGGCCGCGCGAGGCGGGCGGGCGTCTTGGGGAACATGAAGCCCGCGCCGTTGACCAGACCGCCGCCCGGCACGCCCCACTTGCCGGCGAGGGCGGGCAGGGCGAACACCGCGCGGATGCCGCTGCCCCCATTCTGGTTGCGCTCGAGCCCGTTGCCCACGCTGATGGCGGCGGGGGAGATGGTCGCGTACCACTCGGCGAGCTGAGAGATCTGCCCCTCCGGCACGCCGCAGGTGCGCGCGGCCTCGCCCAGGCTGCGCCGCCGAGCCTCCGCCATGAACTCCTCGAAGCCCGCCACGTGCGCGGCCACGAATTCACGGTCGATCGCTCCGAGGCGCTCGAGCTCCGCGGCCACCGCCCACGCCAGCACCACATCGGTGCCGGGCCGCGGAGCGAGATGGAGATCGGACTGCTCCGCGATCTTGGTCCGCTTGGGATCCACCACGACCAGGCGCGCGCCCTGGCGCTTGGCCCGGTTGATCACGGGGGTGAGGTGGAGATTCGACCAGGTGACGTTGTTGCCCCACGCGATGATCAATCGCGCGTGCTCGATCTGCTCGGGGCGGATGCCCGGGGCGGTGCCATAGGTGCCGACCCAGGCCTCGGTGCGGATGCCTCCGCAAAGCGGCTTGCGATCGAGGAGGGAGGCACCCATCCGATGGAAGAAGCGCAGGTCCATGGAGCCGGCGGCGAGGAAGCCATGAGGCCCGGCGTAGTTCAGCGGCAGCACGCATCCGGGACCGTGGGCCGCGATGGCGCGGCTCACGTGGTCATGGATCAGGTCGAGGGCTTCATCCCAGGAGGCACGGGCGAAGCGTCCCTCGCCCTTGGCCCCCACGCGACGAAGCGGCGTGGTCAGCCGGCCCGGGCCGTGGACGAAGTCCGGGTAGAGAGTCTGGACCTTGGTGCAGATGACGCCCGCGGTATAGGGATTCGCGCGAGAGCCGCGGACCTTGACGATGCGGTCGCGCTCGACGGTGACGGTGAGGCTGCAGGTGTCGGGGCAGTCGAGCGGACAGACGCTGTGATGGTCGACACTCATCGTGAGGCCTCCTCGTGGAGAACGGGCAGCAGGTTCACCCGCCTCGCCTCGACTCTAGTCGAGCCCCACGCACCTCACAACGTCCAAGCCTCGCCGCGTCGAGTCAGCCAATGCTCACGCGAATCTGGGGCCTATCCCATGAGGAGTCGCAGCACGTAGCTCTTGTTGGGCGGATACCACAGGTTCCCTAGGTGGCCGCCGTACGGATAGATCTTGACCTGATCGCCCAAGCCCTCCTTCAGCCGCTCGATGGAAGCGCGGTCGGCAAGAAAGTCGTCGGCGTTGTGGAGGATGAACACTCGCGGATTCCCCTTCAGCCGATCGGTGATAGCGGCCAGCGATCCGCGTTCGGTAAAGGTCGCCACGCTCGCGTCGGCTTGGCCGGTCTCGGCCCGCCAGATGGGAATGGCGATCTTCTCGGTGTAGTCGGTAAAGGTCATGTCCTTGGCTTCCTGGAGCCGCTTCCGGACCTGATCGGGCGGCGCGGGCAGCACGCCCTGATCGTGGATGGCCTGGGTCACCGTGACGAGTTCGGGCACGGCTGTCTGCAGGTACGCCGCGATGAGAAACTGCAGCTCCTCTCGCGAGAAGCCGCTGAAGCCCTTGGCGACCGAATCGAAGGCGGCCGCGTCGTCACGGCGCTGCTGAGCGAAGGCCTCGCCGATGGCCGTGGCCTTGGCCAGGAGCTCCTGCGCCCGCTGCGGGCCCAGCTTCTCCTTGAGCGCGTCCCACTCGTCGAGCTGTTTGAGGACGGAGTAGACGTCGAGGGGCGGGTTCACGAGTACGAAGCGCGCGATGCCGATCTTGCCGTGGTCGGCATCCAGGAGGGCGAGGTACGCGCCCTCGAGCGCGCCCAGGCTCAGACCGAGAAAGGTGATGCGGGTGGCTTTCACGTTGTGGCCCGACTGCAGCACGGCGAGCACGCGTTGCATCGCCGCGTAGAGATCGCGCGCATCGTCGGGCGTGTAACCGGGGGCTCCGCTCCGGCTCGCCGCGAGGGCGAAGTTCCAGCTCATGGGCGAGGGAAGGATGACCACGTGAGCGCCTTGCTGATACAGGAGTTTGGCGAAGTATGTGGCCAGCCCGAAGTAGGGGGTGGAGCCGGTGCCAGGCAGGATGAAGACGAGCGGCGCGGCGGCCTTCTGCTTGTAGAGAGCGACGCTCAGTGCCCCCCGCGGGGCGAGGCCAGGCAGGCCGGCCAGCCCCGGGAGATTGTCGCGATCGGGCAGCACGGAGACGTGCACGACCTGCCGCTTGATCCCTGGGGTCAGACCGTCGGCGTTGAGAGTGGCGCCGGTCACCGTCGCCAGGTAGGGATCGTGATACGGATAGTTGTAGTCCTCGGCCAGGGCGGAATCGGCCACCACGCACGCTATGACCAGCGCGATCACGAAGAGGCGCACGCTCGGCTCCTTTCATGGACGACGACGAGACGCCTTCACTCGAGAGGAGGAGCAAAGGGAGTGCCACCCCAGCCGCGGCCCTCAGGCGGCGTGATGGAGCTAGTTCTCGTGCCCCCGCCGCCCGTCACTGGGAAGGAATGACCTGCGACGGGAAGGAATGACGCGAGCCGCTGCTTACGGCATCCCCTTCATGTCCACGGGAAGGTAGTAGCGATTCGTGCCGAGAGCGTCGACGCGTGCCCAGAAGTCCGGAAGAGCGGCTAGGCCAAGTTCGTTCTTGCCCGCACTCTGTCGCCAGATGCACCAAGAGCTCGGATGGCGCCGGCTGGCCTCCTCGAGCCAGCGCTGGGCTTCCTCCTGATCGCCCCGACGAAGGAGGAACTGGCCGAGTCTGAACATGGCCTGCCCTGCCGCCGTGTCTTCCGTCAGGGTGGGCAGGTGCGCCTGCGCCGCCTCCGCTGAGAAGACATGCTCGCTGGCCGCCCCGCGGCGTGCCCAGTCCCGGACGGCGTCCAGATATGTCGCCTTGGCTTGCGCAGTCAGCTGCGCGGCGTCCTCGGGCATCTCCCGCGTCGTGCGGTTCATGCGTCGGAAGCCCTCGTAGGCGCCGGCGGCTTCGGCGGGGCGTACAATGCGCCCCGCTTCGTCGATCCAGATAGCCTGAGGAACGTTGACCACGCCGTAGAGATCGGCGAGGCGATGCTCGCGGTCGATCAGGGTCGGGTAGGTCGGCCGGGCCGCGTCGATCCAAGGCAGCGCATCGACTTCGCGGCTGTCCATGGCCACCGCGATGACCACGAAGTTCTCGCCCGCCAGCTCCTCATAGAGCGCCTGCCACACGGGCAGGTCACGCCGGCAGCCTCACCAGGATGCCCAGGTGACGAGGAAGACTTTCTTGCCGCGATAGTCCGAGAGCGAGTGCAGCCGGCCCGACGGATCGGGAAGAGTGAAGTCGGGCGCTTCCAGCGAACGGAGAGCCGCCGCGCGATCGCGGCCGCTCGCGGCGAGCACCCACACGCTCCCGCGATCGCTGTGAACCACGGGCTGGGAGAGATAGCGCCACAGCGCGGCAACGTTCACCTGCTCGTCTCGCACGAACTCACTCTCTCGTCCGCGCGGAAGCGGCACGCAGACCTCGCCCTTGCAGAGTCCCTCGGGCTTGAGCAGCCAACCCGTGATCTCCGCCGCGTGTCGGGGAGAGAGCCAGAGATCCTCGCCGTCGGCTCCCGCCGTTGCCACATCGAACTCGCCCTGCTCGGTCAGCACCGTCGCCATCGTGGTGTCGTCCTTTCTCGCCCGACGGCGGTCGCCGTCCGGATTTGGTTGAGGGCGATGCTGCCAGAGGGCTCGGCAAAGGTCAAACGGGCGTCGAGCGGAGCCATGCGGGTTGTGGCAGAGTAACACCCGGGAGGAGCACACCATGACACAGCCGTCAGCCCCCTCGTACGTGTACGTAGGCGCTGCGCACTGGACCGCCGGGGCTCGCGGCGGACTCTTCCGCCGGCCCGCATCCGGCGGGGCGTGGGAGCAGCTCGTCAAGGGCCTGCCCGACGACATCCATGTGCACGCCATCACCGTGGATCCTGCCAACTCCGACGTCGTCTACGTGGCGACGCACGATGCGCCATACCGGAGCACGGACGGCGGCGAACGCTGGGAACGGCTCGATTTCCCAAAGGAACTCCAGGCGTGGTCGATCCTCGTGCATCCTACCCGGCCCCGGGTGATCTTCGTGGGCACCTCGCCCGTCGGCGTCTATCGCAGCGACGATGGCGGCGAGGGCTGGCGCAAGCTGGAGAAGGCCGTGCTGCCGGAGCGGGTGAAGATGCCCTTCGCCTGCCGCGTGATGCGCCTGGCCCTGGATCCCGCCCGACCCAACGAGATCCATGCCGCCCTCGAGGTGGGCGGCGTGATGCGGAGCTTCGACGGCGGGGAGACGTGGGAGGACGGCTGCGCGGACCTCCTGAAGCTGGCTGAGCTGCCACATCTCAAGAGCCGCATCGTGAGCGACACCGAGATCGAGGGCATGCTCGATGGCCATGCCCTCTGCGTGAGCAGCGCGCGGCCGGACGCCGTCTTCGTTGCCCTCCGCATGGGCCTCTTCCTCAGCCGCGACCGCGGGGCGCACTGGGAGGACATGCAGATCGGACGCTTCTCGCCCTTGACCTACGGCCGTGACATCCGTGTCTCGCCGCAAGACCCGCGCACCCTCTATGCTTGCTTGAGCCCGGCCGCGCGGAGCCAGGACGGCTCGCTCTACGTGAGCCACGACGTGGGCGAGACGTGGACGCGCTTCGACCGCGGGGTCAAGGCGGACAGCACCATGATGGCGGTGGCCCTCCACCCGCGCGATGCCCAGCAGGTGCACTGCGTGTCCCGCAGCGGCCAGGTCTTCGGTACCCTCGATGGCGGCCGTACCTGGCGCGAGGATCATCTCCCGGAGGGCGTGAGCGACGTCTACGCCGCCGCCTGCGCCTGATCGCGCGCCATGATCACCGACATCGACGCCTATCTGCGCTTCTTCGACAGCCTGTGCAGGCGGACGGAGCGCGATGTGGCGGCTCTCCCTCCCGCTGCCGCGGTCTGGCGCCCGCCGGCCCTGGGCGGCGAGGCAGGATGGAGCATCGGCCAGATCGTGTGGCACATCGGTGGCTCTCGGCTCTACTTCGCCAGCGCGTACCGCGGTGAGGGGTGGATCTGGGAGAAGTCGGAGACGGACCCCGACGACCAGGCGGCCTGGTTACCCTGGCTCAGGACGTCCGGGGAGCGCTTCGTGTCCCTGCTGAAGGACACGCCGAACGAGTGGCTCACTCGACGCATCGAGATGATCGACACCCCGGGCCAAACTCTCTCGGGCTGGCGTCTTTTGATGATGATGCTGGAGCACGAAGTGCATCATCGCTCGCAGATCGACAGCTACGCGGGGCTCGAAGGCTGGCCGGTCCCGGACATCTTCGGCCGCTCCGCCGAGTCCATCGACGCGCTCCAGGAGAGTCAGCGCCTCAAGTACGGCGGAGCTCGGGGTGGCTGAACCGCGCCGCTGCTATCTCCTCGCCGGGAGGCGCCGAGCCTCGATCACCCGAGACCAACGCGTCTAGCGCTGGCTGCTCCGCCACTCCCGGATCTGGGTCGCGTGTTCGCGATAGTGCTGGGCCGCGATCGATTCAAGTAGCCCTCGCCCGGATGCCCCGGCCGCGAAGTGCTGTTCGCCGAGCTTGCCCGCCGCCTCCACCAAACTGCGATGAGAGGACTCGAGAGTCTCGAGCACCTCCCGGTGCGAAGCGTTTTTGCCCTGCTCCACGAAGCGTGCGTTCCAGGCATCGTAATCGTCGTAGGTCCCGGCCGGGTAGGGGGCCTCGCCCCGGTCCATCCGCGCGAAGCCAGGGACCATCTCTCGGTCCCAGGCGGAGATGTGGGTCAGGATCTCCTTCACGCCCCAGCTTCCGAGCCACACCGTGCGGGCCTGCGCCTCGTCGAGGCCGGCCACGGCTTGCCGTAGCTCCTCGTACGCGTCGTCCGCATCTCGCAGCACCTTCTCCTTGTCTCCTCTGATGGCGTCTCCCATGATGGCCTCCTCGGCGATGGTTGGTTGCCTGCTTCCCTCGCCGCTAAGACCCCGGTCGGCGTCCGTCGTGAAATGGAAACCTGGCGGGTGGGGTTACAGGCGGCGAATGATCGCCTCCGCGAAGATCTCTGCCGCCTCGGGAGCGGCGCCGAAGAACAGGCCGGGCTCGTGGAGCTCGACCTCCATGATGAGGAAGCCGGCTGCGGTCTCGACGCCGTCCACCCGAGCGTAGAGGGGCTTCGAGGGCACCTGGTCGATGGCGCGCCGGGCCGTGGCAAGCACGGCGGGCGTCGGCTCCGCCCGCCTCGAAGAGCCGCCGTAGCTCGAGTGGACGCGGAAGTCTCCCGAGGCGGGAAGCTTGAGCATCGCGTGCGTCGGCACGCCTTCGATGAAGACCATCGACCACTCTCCCCGCGTCTGGATCTCCGCCACGAAGGGCTGCACGATCGCGGGACGCCGGATTCGACCGCGGTCGAGCGCGGCGGCGACGTCCCGCGCCGTCTCGGTCGTCACGAACGTCGCGTCGTATCCCGAGGCGCCGAAGACGGGCTTGACCACGGCCCTGTCCCATCCGCGCCGGGCGAGCAGAGCGGGGAGGTGGTGGAGCGCGGGTTCCTCCAGCAGCATGGTGGGCACGACGCTCACCCCGCGCTGCTCGAGATCGAGCAGGTAGCGCTTGCTCAGGTTCCAGCGCACGAGATCTGGCGGATTCCAGAAGCGCACGCCACGGCTCTCCCAGCCGGCCAGCCAGCCGAGAAAAGCTTCGGGCGCGTGGTGATAGTCCCAGCTCGAGCGGAAGACGGCGAGATCGACGTCATCGAGGCGGCGCTCCGGCGCATTCCAGGGGATCCCGGTGACCCTGATGCCACGCCCTTCGAGGGCTTGCTGAACGTGGCGGTCGCTCTCGGAGATGTCCGGCCACGTGAGGCAGGTGACGAAGCACACGTGAGATGGAGAAGACATGCTTGGGCAGTATGCCATCCGGGAAAGATCGAGGCGC
>DATGCY010000642.1:0-7515 GCA_035311385.1 Candidatus Methylomirabilota bacterium | reverse complement strand
GACAGCAAGGTGGCGTAGACGAGGCCCATGGCATGGAGGTTCAGCATCCGATCCTGGAACGCGAGCACGGCCACCACCAACACCCGGGCAAGGCGGATCGCTATTCGGGAGGCGAAGGGTCGACCCGGCTGGTCATTCCACAGCGCCTCGTCGGCCCTCCGTCTTATACTCGACCAGCCCCTCGACGCTTCCATGAGCAGTTCTCCTCGCTGGTCTCGCGCTGCCTCACCACTCCGAGATGCCGGCCGTCGGCGCTCGTAGCGGCATAGGTCTCAACGATATGCTCGCATGCCGCCGATCTCGCCGCTACTACCTCGCCACTGATTCGGACTCGTGGCACCTTCGAGTCGCGGGCGAGCCCCGGATGTTCTCGCATCCCGGAAGCCTCACGTCTCCTTGATGTTGAACGTCGTACACGCTTGGTCGAGACTGGTGGTGAATTTCGAGTGATGCGTTCCCCCAGGTTTGTCATAGACCTGTACGGCCGCCAACCATTTGTCCACGAAAGAGCCCGCGGCGAGAGCATCTTGGCTTCCAACCTGCTTGAAGAGGTCGACCACGCAGTCCTGATCGGTCTTGCCCTTGCCGGTGAGCGTCAGCAGAAAATCATGATACGGTTTCAGTTCGCTATTCATCAGCTTCTTCAGATCGGCAACATGCTCCCTTTCATGGGTCTGTACCTTGCTGCACAAGGCCTCGCCGTCGGGTTTCCCGTCCAGCTCAACGTTGACTGAATCCTTCGGACCTTTGCCCGCGCATACCGAAGGGGCGCCGCGCAGAATACTCGCCGGATAGCCACCCGACCATTTCTTCTTCTCGTTTGGCTTCGTAATAGCGCTCACGTCGGCAAAAACGCTCAGTGCGTACGCGGACGCGTCAACCTTGCCGGTTCTTTCATCCTTGGTCTCCTGTTTGAAGCTGTATGTCTGAGGTTGGAGCGCATTGAATACGGCTTCCTTGTAGGCCTTGATCGTTAATCCGTCCGGAAACACCGTCCCGTTCATTCCCGGCCGCGTTCTCCCCAGGTTTGTGGTGCCTCCCAGCACCAGAGGAATCGGGTCCAACAATGTCGGCTCCCCCGAACTGAAGTCGATTTTTCGCTGAAGGAGAAGCCGTTGAGCGGCCCGGTTCCCGATCGTGCGCTGCAATTGAAGAATGATCGCGTCCGAACTTTTGTGCCGAACCTCGGCTCGAGCGAGTGGTGCAGGCTTGCTGATCGCAGCGTGCTGGGTAGTCTGCTGAAGAACCCTTTGTCTCCGCGCAAAGACTCGCATGGCAGCTGCCTGCAGGTCCGATTATAGCTGCACGGGAGCCCTCGCCGCCTTCGAGGTCCCGCAAGGCGGTCAGGATTGCGCGGTCTCCGTGATTCGGGAAAGGCTGCCGAACGATGGCTTGTGGCGGGCCCGGGCCTCTGGCGCGCCGCCGCCCCAGCCAGGCAGCGCTCGATCAGGTCCGAGGGGCAGTCCTGGATCGACCCGTCTCCTCCCGGTAGGGCCTGAACTCATAGGCGATGCCACCCCGGCGCCGCCGAGGTTCGCCGGCCCCTGCCCTCCTTGACAGCGTCCTCGGCTGCGCCGATCTCGCCCGCATCTGTTACTATGTCCACCGAGGTGCGGGTGGCAGACTCACCAATCTCAGGTCAAATGACGCGGGCAGAGCCCGTTCCCGTCGGCAGATGCGTGAGCGGTCGCTACCGCATCCTGGGCGAATTGGGATCCGGCGCGTTCGGTACGGTCTACCGTGCCGAGGATGGCGCCACCGGCCACTTTGTAGCGCTTCGCCTCCTACCGCCAGTGCTCACCAGCGCTTCTGCCGCCGCGCAGAGTATCCGGCGCGCGAGTCGGTCGCTTCCCTCGGTGTCGACGATGCACCCGGCTCTCGTCCACGTTTTGGAGTATGGCCAGACCGAGGACGGTCAACTCTTCGTCGTCACGGAGCTGGTGACGGGGCAGAGCCTCCGCGCGTGGCTCTCGTCGGCCCCTCTCGACGTAGCCGAGAGACTCCCCTGGGTGATCGAGCTCGGTTCGGCTCTCGAAACCCTACACAATAGGGGGTACGTGCACGGTGGCCTTCGGCCCCGAAATGTGGTGCTGAGCGAGGGGGGACAACTCAAGCTCCTCGACGTCGAGTTGTGCGGCTTGCGGGATCAGCCGGAGCTCACAGATCTCGTGAGCGAAAAACCCGAACGGGAGCACCTCTCACCAGAGCAGATCCAGCATGATCCCGTCACGGAGAAGACCGACATCTACGCCTTCGCGCTCGTCGTGTACGAGATGCTGTGCGGAGCATCTCCCTTTCCGGCCGAGACGCTGGAGGCCGAGGCCACGGCCCAGCTGACCGCGACAGCCGTGTCCATGCGCCATCGACGGCGTAGGATTCCTCGCTCGGTGGACTCCGCCATAATGGCCGCTCTCGACACGAAACCGGAGCGTCGGCCATTCATGCACGTCATTTTGAACCAGCTATGGGTCGAGCAGAACCGTCCTGCCTCCGACCGCCGGCAACGCGTCTCGATGGTTGCCTTCGGTGCCGTGATCGCATCACTGCTGCTGGCCCTGGGTTGGATGCTGTGGACATCTAGACCCGCCGATCATCCGCTGACCGCGCCGACACGGCAGGAGGCGAAGCCGGCGACAACGGTCCTGCCGCCCGAGCCCACCAAGCCGAGCACCGACTCCGAGCCCGTCACCCTCGCGGAGCCCGCGCGACCCGCGCCGCCACCGCAGGAGACGAAGCCGGCGACGACGGTCGTGCCGCCCGAGCCCAGAAAGCCGAACGCCGACGCCGGGTCCGTCCCACTCGCGGAGCCCGCTCGACCAGCGCTGCCACCGGCCCCGTCATCGCCCTCTCGTCCTCCGTCGTCTTCAACCTCGAGCGCCCGCAAAGTGGAGCGTCGCGAGCGGGTCCCTGGTTCGTCGACTTCCCCCTCTCCCACTCCAGAGCGTCCGAACACCACGAGCGGAGCGGACGACCCCGACCCCGGTCTCGTCGTCGACTGGCTGCTCGAGCGAGCCGCCGGACGGCGACACTGAGCGTGCACGTCCCGTCCAAAGCTTCTTGCAGCACGCTGTATCGAATCTAGCGCTCTAGAACCCTCCTGATGCTCACGCTCCTGCATCCACACGGCGTCACAGGCCGTCATGCCTGATGGCTGGAGAAGCTGGATGTCGGGTTCATCCTGCCGTCCGCCATACGCGAGCTGACCGCGCTGGGCCTCGGCAAGATCCTCGTAAGCTCGCTGCCGCACTGGCGTCAACACTGGACCTAGTTGCGGCGATGCGATGCGGCCAAAAGGGCAGCCCATCACAGGTGAGGCCCACTGACGTGGTCCTCTAGCGGCGGTCGACGACCCGTACCGCCTTGCCGGCGGGTCGGGGCAGCTCACCTTCCTTGAGCACGGTGATCTCCGGGCTCAGATTGAGAGATTGCTTGAGCGCGTCGCGCAGGCGGGGCAGCAAGGTCTCGTCGAAGCCCTCTCGGGCCTCGAGCAGGAGGGTCAGGCGGTCACTGCCGCTCGGGGCGCGGTCGAGCACGATCTGGTACTCGTGCCCCACTCCCGCGTGCTTAAGTGCCAGCGATTCGATCTGGCGTGGATAGAAGTTGACGCCGCGGAAGATGACCATGTCGTCGGTCCGCCCCCGGATCCGGTCCAGGCGCAGATGGGTGCGGCCGCACGCACAGCGG
The DNA here is from genome assembly GCA_035311385.1 of Candidatus Methylomirabilota bacterium. Classification (GTDB taxonomy): domain Bacteria; phylum Methylomirabilota; class Methylomirabilia; order Rokubacteriales; family CSP1-6; genus AR37. The sequence continues at coordinate 3,831 of DATGCY010000642.1, read as the reverse complement.
CTCCGGCTCAGCACCCGCGTGAGGTCGTGCGTGCGGTAACGAATCAGGGGCAGCCCTTCGCGGGTGAGCGTGCTCACCACGAGCTCCCCCTCCTCGCCGTCGCCGCGCGGGGCTCCCGTGGTCGGATCCACCACCTCGCAGAAGTAGTGATCCTCCCAGACGTGGATGCCGTCGCGCGCCTCGCAGTCGATGCCGAGCCCGGGCCCGCCCGTCTCCGTCATGCCGAAGATGTCGAAGGTGGTGATGTGAAGCTCGCGCTCTATCCGCCGGCGCAGATCGTCTGACCACATCTCCGCGCCCAGGATGGCCACGCGGAGGCTGAGCGAGGCAAGGTCGAACTGCTCCTCACGCGCCACTTCGAGAATGCGCAGTGGATACGTCGCGATGCCCGCGAGCGCCGTGGCCCTCAGGTCGCGCATGGTCAGGAGCTGCAGCGACGTCCGGCCGGCCCCGAGCGGAATCACCATGGCCCCGATGCGCTCGGCGCCGTAGTGGAACCCGAAGCCGCCCGTGAAGAGGCCGAAGGACGCCGTGATCTGGATGACGTCCCTTGCCCCGACACCCGCCGCCGCGTAGCAGCGGGCCATCACGGTCGCCCACTGCTCGAGATCCGCTCGCGTGTATGGATTGACCACAGGGTTGCCCGTGGTGCCGGAGGACATGTGGACGCGCAGGATCCGTTCGCGCTCGACGCACGCCAGGTCGAAGGGATACGCGTCCCGCAGCTCGTCCTTGGTTAGGAAGGGCAGGCGGAGCCAGTCCGCAACCGAGCGGATGTCGTCCGGTTCGGCACCAGCCAGACGCCTCCGCCAGGCGGGATTGCCCAGCACGTGGCCCAGCGTCCGCCGCATGCCCTCGAGGGTCCGGCGTTCCAGCTCTTCCCGCGGCAGAGACTCTGCCTGCGGCTCCGCCATCGACGCGGTCACGATGCCGGCCGGGACGACAGCGCCCGGAAGACCCGTTCGGGCGTCATCGGCAGCTCGGTGAGGCGCACGCCCACCGCGTCCTTCACGGCATTGGCGACCGCGGCGGCTACCGGGATGACCCCCGATTCGCCGAGCCCCTTGGCCCCGAAGGGTCCCGCCTCGTCCACCGTCTCGATGAGCTGGATCACGATCTCGGGCATGTCGGAGGCGAGGAGAATCGCGTACTCCATGAACTGCGGATTGAGCACTCGCCCCTCCTGGATCACGAGCTCCTCGGACAAGGCATAGCCGAGTCCCATGTGTATGCCGCCGTGGATCTGCCCTTCCGCGGCCGGTGGGTTGAGGGCCCGGCCCACATCGTGGGCCGAGGCGACCTTGAGCACTTCGACCTGCCCCGTCGCCTCGCTGACTTCGACGAGCGCGGCCTGGGCGGCGAAGCCATAGGCGGCCGACACATTGCCGCGAAGATCCTTCGACAGCATCGCGGTCGGCGGATCGTAGAAGGCCTCGGCCACCAGGGTCTGTCCCCCTTCGCGGAAATGCCCAGCCCGCACCACGCGCTCGTACTCCATCCGGCGCTCCGGTTGTCCTTTCATCCGGACGTAGCCATGGCTGAGCTCGAGATCTTCCTGCCGCTCGTCCATGACGGAGGCGGCCAAGGCCAGGAGCTTCGCCTTCAGCGCGCGGGCGGCCAGCAAGGCAGCGTTGCCGGCGATGAACGTGGTCCGGCTGGCGTGGACGCCCACGTCCCATGGCTTGACCGCGGTGTCGCTGTTGATCACTTCGACGCGTCCGAGCGGCACGCTGAGCTCCTCGGCCACGATCATGGCCAGCACCGTCTCCGACCCCTGCCCGATCTCGCTCGCCCCGGTAAGGAGCGAGACCTTTCCGAAGTCGTCCAGCTTGAGGATGGCCCCGCAGCCGTCGGAGCGGTACACACGAGCCCCGCCACCCACGTGGAACATGCCCGCATAGCCCACGCCGCGTTTCCAGCCGGGGCGGAGCGCGCGGGCTACCGGCTTGCGCATCTCACGGCCGACGGCGTCCAGACACTCGGTCATGGCGCACGAGGTGATAACGTTGCCCTGCGGGTTCACGTCACCGGCGCGCGTGGCGTTGCGGCGGCGGATCTCCAGCCGGTCAAGTCCCAGCCGATCGGCCAGGTCATCCATCTGGGCCTCGATGGCGAATGTGCTCTCGAGGTTGCCGTAGCCGCGCATGGAGCCAGAGAACGGGTTGTTGGTGTAGACGATGGTGGTGTCGAAGCGCACGGCGGGGACGCGGTAGAGCCCGGCCGTGGTGGACAGCATCACGTAGGGCGTGGTCGAGCCCCAGGAGACGTACGCTCCGTTGTCGATCACCACGCGGGCTTCGCGGGCGAGCAACCGGCCCTGGCGGTCCGCGGCCGTGCGTAGGTGGATCACGCACGGCTCGCGCGTCGGGCTCGCGATGAACTCCTCGATGCGCTCGAAGGCGATCTTCACGGGCCGGCCGGCCCGGCGGGCCAGGAGGGCGGCGATGATGTCGATGGGGTAGAGGTCGAGGCCGCGGCCGAAGTTGCCCCCCACGGGCGGCTGGATCACCCGCACCCGATCACCCGTGATACCCAGCGCCTCCGCCAGGTCGCGCTGGTAGAGGAACGGCACCTGCGTCGTGCTCCACATGGTCAGGCCGGCGTGAGTGCTCCCGGGCGAGCTCCACGAGGCAATGGCGACCATGGTGCCCAGACACGCCGTGGTGACGTAGTTGAGCCGGTAGTCTCCCTCCACGACGACCTCGGCCTGAGCGAAGGCAGCGTCCACGTCGCCGTGGACAAACTGGTAGCGGAGGTTGACAAGGTTGCTGCCGAGCTCGTCGTGGACGAGGGGAGCGCCCGCACGGAGAGCCGAGTCCGGATCGAAGACCGCGGGCAGCTCCTCGTAGTCGACCCGGATGAGGCGCGTGGCCTCCTGGGCGATCTCCTCGGTCTCGGCGGCCACCGCTGCGATCTCATCCCGGGTGCAGCGCACCTTGCCGCCGTCAGAAGCGCCGCCCTTGAGGGCGAGATGGTCCTTGGCGAAGCCGAAAGGGTGCTGCTCGACGCGATCCGCGGTGATGACGGCGATCACGCCGGGCAATGCCTCGGCGCGACTCGTGTCGACCCGCAACACGCGCGCGTGGGGAAACTGCGTCCTGAGGATGGCCCCGTAGGCGAGGCGCGGCAGCGTGAGATCGTTGAGGAACTGCGTGTGCCCCGTGACCTTGTCGGCGCCGTCGCGCTTCGGGGTCGCCTTGCCGATGACGTCGAAGCTCACCGCTCTGTGCCTCCCACCGAATTCGCTCGCGGATCATATCACGGGCCCCACGAGTGACACACGCGGGTGCCGCCTCTTGGACGGGTCGAGCCGATCCGCCTATAATCGCTCCAAGGGGGACGGGAGCATGAGTGCAACACGAACGTATTCCGTCATCGATCCCGCCACCGGCAAGATCGACCGCCGCATCTTCGCCGACCAGGCCGTCTACGACGACGAGATGGAGAAGATCTTCGGGCGCGCCTGGCTCATGATCGGGCACGAGAGCCTGCTGCCCCAGGCGAACGATTTCTTCCACACCTACATGGGTGAGGACCCCGTCATCCTCACCCGAGACGGCCAGGGCCGGCTGCACGCCCTTTTGAACATGTGCCGGCACCGCGGAAACAGCGTAGTCCGCTGCGATGATGGGAACGCCAAGCATTTCATGTGCACCTACCACGGCTGGATGTATGCCAACGACGGCACGCTCGAGCACGTCCCCGGGACGTCCGAGGCGTACTACGACGAATTGGACCGATCGAAGCTGGGGCTCGTCGAGGCCCGGGTCGAGACGTACGCGGGAATCGTGTTCGCCACGTGGGCGACGGACGCGCCAAGCCTCGAGGCCT
>DATGCY010000641.1:0-2682 GCA_035311385.1 Candidatus Methylomirabilota bacterium | reverse complement strand
GGCAAGGACGGCGCTTCGGCCATTCGCGTGCACATGTCGAACGTCATGAACACGCCGGTGGAGGTGGTGGAGAGCGAATATCCGCTCATGGTCGAGGAGCTGGCCCTCCGTCCAGACTCGGGCGGCGACGGCCGGCATCGCGGGGGCCTCGGCTTCCGGCGCGCGTACCGCGTGCTTGGCCCCGACGTGACCCTCACCACCATGATCGAGCGGCGCGTGGTGCCGCCCTACGGGCTTTTCGGAGGCAAGGCCGCCGCGCCCTTCCGCATCACCCTGAACCCAGGGACGCCGCGCGAGCGCGATGTGCGCGGGAAGGAGACGATGAAGCTTGCCCAGGGCGACCTCGTGTTGCTGGAGACGTGCGGGGGAGGCGGCTACGGCGATCCCACCGAGCGCTCCGCCGCCGAGCGCGACATCGATCGCCGGGAGGGCTACGTGTCATGAAGCTCGAGCAGCGCATTGCCCTCGTCACCGGCGCCGCCAAGGGCATGGGGTACGACATTTGTCTCACTCTCGCCCGCGAGGGCGCGGACCTCGCTCTCGCCGCCCGCGAGGTGCCCCCTCTCGAGGCGCTCCGTGGGGAGGTCGAGAAGCTCGGGCGCCGTGCCCTCGTCGTGCCGTGCGACGTCACCGATGAGGCCGCGGTGGAGAAGATGGTGGCGCGGACGGTGGAGACCTTCGGGCGCATCGACATCCTCGTGAACGCGGCGGGGGTGACCGGACCCATCGAGACCCCGGTGCAGGAGATTAGAGTGGAAGACTTCCGCTTCGTGCTCGAGGCGAACATCGTGGGCACGTTCTTGCCGACGAAGCACGTGTTGCCCGGCATGATCGCGCGGAAGTACGGCAAGGTCGTGAACATCAGCGGCACCTCGGGGTTGCGCGGGTACAAGTACCGCGCCGCGTACTCGTCGTCGAAGTGGGCGCTGCGCGGCTTCACGCGCACGGTAGCCCTCGAGGTGGGACGTCACAACATCAACGTCAACGCGCTCCATCCGGGAATCGTGGCGGGCGATCGCATGGACAAGCTCTGCCGCGAGAAGGCGAAGAAGCGCGGTTGGACACCTGAGCAGGTTCATCAGGAGTACGTCGACGAGATGGCGCTCCGCCGCGTCACCGTCTCCGAGGACATCGCCAATGCCGTGCTCTTTCTCGTGTCCGACGAGTCGAAGAACATGACGGGGCAGTCGGTGACGGTGGACGGCGGCTGGGACGTCTGATGCGCGTGCTCGTGGCACGGTCACCCCTCACCCTGCCCTCTCCCGTCGAGGGGAGAGGGATACCAGATCCCCTCGCCCCCGGAGGGGGAGAGGGCGCTGTTCGAGCTGAGCCGCTCGCCTCGAGCGGGGAGGCGAGGGCTGAGATAGTTCGAGCTGAGCCGCTCGCCTCGAGCGGGGAGGCGAGGGCTGAGATAGTGAGGGGGAGCATGCCGTCGCGGAAAGCAGACCGAGGCCGATGGCCTATCGCGTGATCGGCAAGTCGGAACCAAGAGCCGACGCCTGGGAGAAGGTGCTGGGGCGGCCGATCTACGCCGGCGATCTCGCCATCGCGGGCATGCTCCACGGACGCATCGTCCGCAGCCCCTACGCCTCCGCGCGCATCACGCGCCTCGACACCAGCGCGGCGCGCGCGCTCCGCGGGGTGGTCGCCGTGCTCACCCACGTCGACGTGCCTCAAAACTCGCTGCGCATGGAGCTGCCCGGCCGCATGGCGGAGGCGACGGCGGGCGCGGTGCTCGCCACCCAGCCCGTCCTCGCCGAGGACCGCGTCCGCTTCCAGGGCGAGCCGGTGGTCGCCATCGCGGCCGAGACGCCGGAAATCGCCGCCGCGGCGGCCGAGCTCGTTCGCGTGGACTACGAGCCCATGCCTGGCGTCTACGACCCAGTGGAGGCGATGAGGCCCGGGGCGCCCCAGGTCCACGACGGCGGCAATCTTCTCCGCGCCTGGCATATCCGGAAGGGTGACGCCGCGGCCGGCCTCGCCCGTGCGGAGGTGGTGGTCGAGCAGACCTACCGTACGCCCTTCGTCGACCACCTCTACCTGGAGACGGAGACGGGCGTCGGCTGGATCGACGCCGAGGGCGTGCTGGTGCTGCGCGTGAGCACGCAGGTGCTCGAGCACTTCCGCGACGTGGCCGAGGTGCTGCGGCTGCCCCACAGCCGCGTGCGTCTGGAAGGCGCCTACCTGGGCGGCGGCTTCGGCGGCAAGGAGGACGTCACGGTGGAGTGCCTGCTCGGCCTCCTCGTGTGGAAGACGCGCCGGCCCGTGCAGCTCGTCTTCTCGCGGGAGGAGAGCTTCATCGGCCACGGCAAGCGGCATCCCTACGTGTTGCGCTACAAGACGGGTGCCACCCGTTCGGGCGAGCTGGTCGCGGTGGAGGCCGAGCTCATCTCTGACTCGGGCGCCTATGCCGCGCTCTCTCCCTGGGTGCTTCTCTACAGCTTGGTCACGGCCACCGGGCCCTATCGGGTGCCCCACGTGAAGGTGGACGCGTTCACCGTCTATACCAACAATCCCATCGCCAGCGCGTATCGCACCTTTGGCTCGATCCAGACCTGCGTCGCCTACGAGGGTCAGATGGACGCCCTCGCCCGGGCCCTCGGCATGGATCCCCTCGAGCTCCGAGAGAAGAACTTCCTTCGCAAAGGGGACAGCATCGGCACGGGGCAGGTGCTGGAGAGC
>DATGCY010000640.1:0-2503 GCA_035311385.1 Candidatus Methylomirabilota bacterium | reverse complement strand
CACCGAGGCCTTCCTCGCCCACGTCGAGTCGCTCGGCATTCCGGTGATCAATCCCGTCGCCGCGTACCGATTCGAGAAGTCGAAGGCCCTACAGCTGGGCCTCTTCGAGCAGCTCGGGGTGCGCTACCCCCGCGCTGTCGTCGTGAACCATCGCGATCAGGTTCTCAAGGCGCTCGACGAGGTGGGCTTCCCGCTCGTCATCAAGCCCAATGTCGGGGGATCGGGGGCGGGCATCGTCCGGTTCGCGACGCGCGAGGAGCTGGCAGACCGCCTCGATTCGTTGCACTTCGGTCCCGACGGCACGGCCCTGGTCCAGGAGTACATCGAGTCGGTGGAGGGCGCCATCGTGCGCGTCGAGGTACTGGATGGACGATACCTCTACGCGATCCGCATCGTGCGAGACCGCGACGCGGGCTTCAATCTCTGCCCCGCGGACATCTGCCAGACCACGCCCGCTCCATCGGATCCCGCGGCCGCGGATCTCGGCGCTTGCCCGGTGGACGCCAAGCCCGGTCTCGACGTCCGAGGCTACGAGGCCTCCCCCGAGGCCATCGACACCGTGATCCGGCTCACGCGGGCCGCCTCGATCGACGTGGGCGGCGTGGAGTACCTGGTGAGCAAGGCCGACGGGAAGCTGTACTACTACGACGTCAACGCGACCTCGAACTTCGTGGCGAATGCGCCCGCCGTCGTGGGCTTCGAGCCAACGGAGCGTTTCGTCGACTACATCGTCGACGTCGCCCGCCGCGGAGGCCGGCCCGGCCGCGGCGCCTGAACTCGACGGCGACTCTTGGCTAGGTGCCGCTGAGGCGCCGTGTCCCCAAGGGTTCTTCCGCTTGACACCTGGGGCAAGGCGGTCCAAGCCTATACGGGTGTCGTCCAGCGTCGTGACGGGCGAAGATCGGGCGGGAATGTTTTCCGCCGCGCAGCACAGGCGGTTTCGGCCGCTGTGGGCCGCGTCGATCCTGTCGGGCGTCGCCTACATGACGGCGCTCACGGCGTGCGGCTGGGCGGCATTCGACCTCCACCACCACTCGAGCACCGTCGGCCTCGTGGTGTTCGCTTCCTTTCTACCATCGCTCCTCATCACCCCCTTCGCGGGTGTCTTCGCCGACCGCTACGACAGGCGGGTGATGTTGCTCACCATGAACGCGATCGGCCTGCTCTCGGCCGTCGGGCTCGCCTGGTTCGCATGGGCCGGACACCAGAGAGCCTGGCCGCTCGTCGGACTGGCCTTCATCCTTGGCGCGTTCCGCTCGTCGAGCACGCCGGTGGAGCAGGCAATGCTCGGGAGCCTCGTCCCTGCGCGCGATCTACTCAACGCCGTCTCCCTGATCCAGGCGAACCTGAACGGCGCGCGATTGCTAGGGCCGCTGCTGGCCGCGCCGTTGCTCCACGTGGGTGGTGGCGTCGGCGCTTTTCTGCTCGCGGCGGCGCTTTTCGCCCTGGCCTCCTGCGCGATCTTGGTGTTGGGCGAGGTCCCGCACCAGCGTAGCGGCTCGGACCGCAACCCGCTCGGGCAGTTCGTTCAGGGTGTCCGCTACATCGTCCGCGCCCCGGTCGTGTGCTCGGTGATTGCGCTCGTCTTCCTTCACTGTGCCTTCACGATGGGCTACGACGCTGCTCTGCCCCGACGAGCGTCCGATGTGCTCGGTGGATCCGGTGCCGCCTATAGCCTGCTCATGATGGCCATGGGCAGCGGCTCGCTCGTGGGCGCTTTCCTGCTGGCCGGCTTCGCGCGACGGGTCCACTGCGGGTATCTGTTTTTCGCGACAAGCATCCTCAGCGGCCTGACGCTGGTGCCCCTAGCCTACGCCGTCTCCTGGCCCGGTGTGCTGCTCGCGGCGGCGGTGGTGGGGCTGACACAGTCGATGTTCGTCGCGCTCGCAACGACGTTGCTCCAAGTCGCCATATCCGATCAGGTCCGCGGTCGGGTGATGGCGTTGTACTGGGGGTCGACCGGCGGAGTAATGGGCGTCAGCAACCTCGCCACCGGCCGCCTGGTGGACGGGTGGGGCGCCGGGCCCATGCTCGCGCTGCCGGGTCTCGCTTTCGCCGTGATGACCGTCCTTTCCCTCTGTACTCCGACGCTGCGAGAGATTTATGGCCGTCGCTCAGCCAGCACCACGGCGCCATCCGGAATCAAGAGGCGGCGAGCGCGTGTCGGAAGAGTCGACGCCACCGACTGACTCCGGGCTCGGCCAACCGCGGGCCCTCCTCCCTGGTTGATCACGCCTTCGTCGGAGACCAGCCATACGCCTTGGCGCACGCACCGCCCATCAGCATTGCGCGTTCACTGTCGTTCAGGCGGTTGGTTTGGCGGAAGGTCTCGACGGCCTGCTCGTAGTTGACGACGGCAAAAGCGCGAGTCCAGTCGGTGCCCCATAGGCAGCGTTCGAAACCCCAGGCGTCGAAGACGCGGGCGAGAGGGTCCCAGATGTCCGGGAATGGATAGGGTTGGTGGGACAGCGTGCAGGCACCGCTGACCTTGATCACCGCGTTC
>DATGCY010000639.1:0-4919 GCA_035311385.1 Candidatus Methylomirabilota bacterium | reverse complement strand
TGGGTGGGCGGGGACAACTACCGCGCCATGGTCGAGGACCCCGTGTTCTGGCAGGTGCTCGGCAACAATATCTGGTTCGCCGTCGGCACCATCCCCGCGTCGATCGCCCTGGCCATCCTCATGGCGGTGTGGGTGAACGGCAAGGTGGCGGGGCGCGGCCTCCTCCGCCTGGCGTTCTTCACGCCGACCGTACTGCCCATGATCGCGGTAGCGAACATCTGGCTCTTCTTCTACACGCCGGGCTATGGCCTCCTCGACCAGATCACCGGCCTGGTCGGGCTGCCCAGTCACAACTGGCTCGGCACGCGAAGCACCGCGCTGCCCTGCCTCATCGTGGTCACCATCTGGAAGGAAGCGGGTTTCTTCATGATCTTCTACCTCGCCGCGCTGCAGTCGGTGTCGCCGAGCCTCCACGAGGCGGCGGCCCTCATGGGGGCAGGACGCTGGTACTTCTTCCGCCGCGTCACCTTCCCGCTGCTCATGCCCACCACGCTCTTCGTCCTCATCAACGCCGTCATCAACTCCTTCCGCCTCGTGGATCACATCGTGGTAATGACCAAGGGCGGCCCGGATAACGCCACCGCGCTGCTCCTCTATTACATCTACGACGTGGGCTTCAAGTTCTGGGATGCGGGCTACGCGGCCGCCCTCACCCTCGTCCTCCTCGTTATCCTGGCCACCTTCGCGGTGGGACAGTTCCTCTTCATCGATCGCCGGGTGCACTACCAGTGAGCCGCCTCGGGCGCGGCCTCGAGACCGCCGCCGCGTGGCTCCTCGGACTCCTCTGGGCCTTGCCCCTCGCCTACGCGCTCTGGACGGCCTTCCATCCGCCACAGTTCTCCACGCGCTTCGTGCTTTGGGCTCCGCTCACCCTGCAGAACTTCGCCAAGGCGTGGGACGCGGCGCCCTTCGCCCGCTACTTCCTCAACACCACGCTCCTCGTCATCATGATCTTGGCCGCTCAGCTCGTGCTCTGCACCCTCGCCGCCTACGCCTTCGCTCGATTCAGCTTCCGCGGGCGCGCGATGGCCTTTCTCCTCGTGCTGGTGCAACTCATGATCATGCCCGACGTGCTCATCGTGGAGAACTACCGCACCATGAGCCGTCTGGGCATCCTCGACACGCTGGGGGCCATCGGTCTGCCCTACATGGCCTCGGCCTTCGGGATCTTCTTGCTCCGCCAGACGTTCAAGACGGTGCCGAAGGAGCTGGACGAGGCGGCTCGCGTCGAGGGCGCGGGCATGCTCGAGGTGCTCTGGAAGGTCTACGTGCCGCTGGCCCGGCCCGTGTACGTCGCCTACGCCCTCGTATCCGTCAGCTACCACTGGAACAACTTCCTGTGGCCGCTCATCGTGACCAACTCCGTGAGCGCGCGACCGCTCACGGTGGGGCTGCAGGTCTTCTCCTCGGGCGATCAGGGGGTGGACTGGTCCATCATCACCGCGGCCACCCTCATGACCTCCGCACCGCTTCTCGTGGGCTTCCTGCTCTTCCAGCGGCAGTTCGTGCAGAGCTTCATGCGCGCGGGTATCCGCTAACGCCCGGGGCTACGCCTCTGAGGTCAGGTGGACGTCCGGACGAGCTCGAGGCGGAAGCCCTTGATGGACACGCCGGGGAGCGGGCTCAGGTCCAGCTCAGGGGAGCGCACGAAGCCCATACCCTCGTAGAGCCGCATGGCCACGCGCATCATGTCCGTGGTGTGCAGAGTAAGTGCGTGCGCTCCAGATTGCCTGGCGCGGTGAATGCACTCGTGCATGAGGGCGCGGCCGACCCCGAGGCCGCGCGCTTCGGGTGCCACGGCGAGGAGGCGCACCTCGGGCAGGGATAGCCTGATGGACTGGCCGCGGGGGCCCGTGAGCCTGCTCCCCGCGGCGTGGAGCAGCACGCAGCCGACGATCTTTCCCTCGCGCTCCGCCACCAGCTGATCGCGCGGCTCGACCGAGCCGAGGGTACCGACAATGTTCTGCCGATACGCCTCCCAGTGTTCCGGCATCTGGGCCGCGTATTCCTGGTAGGCGGCGAGGGTCACTGCCTCGATGGCCGCTCGGTCAGCTGGCCGCGCCCCCCGTACGTGCACCGCAGTCAAGCCCTCACGCAGCGCGCGCGCCACTCCGCGTCCACGCGCCTCCGACACCGCGTACATGCGCTGACCGTCACCGCGGTCAGAGCCAGCCTGCGCGCTTGAAGCGGACGTAGAGAATGCCACAGGCGGCGACGATGACCGTCATGACGAGGGGATAGCCGAAGTGCCACTCCAGCTCCGGCATGAACTTGAAGTTCATCCCGTAGATGCCGGCGACCATGGTGGGCACCCCGATGATGGCCGCCCAACCCGCGAGCTTCTTCATGGCGTCGTTCTGGGCTACCGCGATGAGCGAGAGATGCGCCTCGAGGGCCCCTGTGAGCAGCTCGCGCTGCCGGTCCACCGCCTCGTTGATGCGGATGGCGTGGTCGTACACGTCGCGGAAGTACGGCCGCGTGTCGTCCGGGATGAGGGGGAGGTCGAAGCGCATCAAGCGATTGCACACGTCGACGAGGGGAGACACCGCGCGCTTGATCTCGAGCAAGTTGCGTTTGAGGTCGTAGATGCGCTCCACGGTGGCGCGGTCGAAGGCCTGGTCGAAGATCTCGTCCTCCAGGCGCTCGAGCTGGGCCTCCAGCGTGTCCACCACCGGAAAGTAGTGGTCGACCACGAAGTCCATGATGGCGTAGAGGACGAAGCCGGGGCCCTTAGCGAGGAGGCCGGGCGTGCTCTCGCAGCGCGCGCGCACCGGCGCGTAGCTCGCGGAGCTGCCGTGGCGCACGGACACCACGTACTGCGGTCCCACGAAGAGATGCGTCTCGCCTAATACGACCCGATGCTCCTCCTCCGACCACACGGCAGGACGGAGCACCACGAAGATCGAATCGCCGTACTGTTCGAGCTTCGGTCGCTGATGGGCGAGCCGAGCATCCTCCACGGCGAGATCGTGGAGACAGAACTCCTGCTGGATCTGCTCGAGCAGCTCGGGCGCGGGATCGAGAAGGCCGACCCATACGAAGACGTCGGGCTTCTTGAGGACGTCGCTGATGTCCGCGATGGCCACGTCGCCGACGCGCCGCCCATCGGCATAGGCGACGGAGGCAACAACCCCCGGCGTGGGCGGACTAGGGGGCGCCGCCATCACCAACGAGAACGAAAGGGGCCCAGAAGGACGGATGCGACGTCGCCGGCTCGCCCATCAGCTTGAGCTGTGCTACGCGCAGGGCAGCGGCCCGGCCGGCCGCGGCGTTCTTTGCGTAGGCGTCGAACATGGTCGTGGTCAGCGCGACGGTAGGCTGCGTCGCCACGGCCCAGTGCGAGACAAGCAGGGAGCGCGCCCCCGCGTAGAAGAAGGCCCGCGCCAACCCCGAGAGACTCTGCCCGCCCAGCTTGCCGTCGGGCGCCGCCGTGTTGCACGCGGAAAGGACCACCCAGTCCGCGTCGAGCTTGAGCTGCGCCACCTCACCCGCGTCGAGTAGGCCATCCTCGTCAGTGGTTGCGGTGGCGGGCGGCGTGAGGGCCAAGGCGGGCTCGCCCTTGCACTTGAGCTCCCCGGGCAGAAGACCGTGGGTGGCGAAGGCGATCACGCGATAGCGGCTCAGATCGCTGCTCCGCACTCGCTTCTCCGTCGCCTCCGCGCCCAGGATCACGTCGGACTCGGGGGCCTTGAGAGCCTGCGCGATCTGGCGCAGCTCGCCCGCCGTGTCGCGCAAGCGGGGCAGGCCGCGTACCAGCTCCACGTCCACCGCGTGGCCGTCGCGGCAGAGCGAGCCGAGCGCGGCGAGGTTCCGCGTGTCGCCCGGCGCTCCCCCGAAAGCCGGATCGCCGAAGCCGATGAAGGGCTGGGCCGCCTTGGAACGACCGGCCACCGCGCGAAGACTCCGGAGCGATCCCGTAGAGGGCAGCACGCTGATGGGAACCTGGCGGCCGAGGAAGGCAACCTGGCGGTAGTCGGCCTGCTCAGGTGGCCCCGCCGGCGCCGTGCCGGTTTGTGTCACCAGCAACCCCAGGGGCAGGCTCAGGAGCGGCCCCGCGTGAACCACGATGAGATTCGTGGCGCCCTGCAGCCCCGGCGCCACCGGGGCGAGGAGACTGGCGTAGAGCTTCTGCGCCGCCGCGACGTCGAAGGCTCGGAGCTGGCCGTCGGCGAGGTCGAGCCCCGCTCGCAGGTCACGCACGGACTTGTCGAGCGCGGCGTAGGTGACGGAGGCACGATGCGCGCGCACCGTGCCATCCCGCACGAGGAAGACGTAGGTCGCTTCCCGCGTCGGGAAGAAGGAGACGAGGGCCTCGGCCGGCTTGAGCAGCTTGGTCAGCTCATCGAGGGGCAGCGGGCGCGGCGAGACCAAGCCCGCGTAGCGCGGGAAGTCCGACTGGAGCTTCGCCTCGCGGGCGGCCACCGTCTTCTCGGCCTGCTGCAGCTCCTGCTTGAGTTGCTCCTCGCGCACGGCATCGCGCTTGTCGGGCGGGGCCAGGGTCATGAGGGCGAGCTCGCGCCGCGTGGTCTCACGCTTGCGGAGCGCCTCCTGGTACTCGCGGGCCGCCGCGCCCAGGGCCGGATCGCCGGCGTCGAGGCGCGCCGCCATGTTGACGATGGCCCGCGCGGTATCCCCCTCGCGCGGAATCTGGGACGCGGCGAAGGCCTCCGCGTGGAGCGCCTCACGCTGCGAGGCATCGGCGGCCGCCGCGTCGAAGAGCGCGCTCATGTACGGCACCATGGTCGCCGGCCGCACCCGGCTCTGCGCCACGGGATCGGTGGCGCGGATCTCCGCCTCCTTGCGATAGGCCTGAAGCGCGGCGGGCAGGTTGCCCTCGACGATGCCGAGCTGGCCCAGGTCGCGATAGCTGTTCGCCACCGTGATGGAGTCACCGAAGAGGAGCCGGCGCCGCTCCAGCG
>DATGCY010000638.1:0-7517 GCA_035311385.1 Candidatus Methylomirabilota bacterium | reverse complement strand
GAGGAGCTGGCGCACGAAGGTCACGTTGAAGGTGTTGACGAGGGCACTGTGGAGCCCGGGCTCGCCGAGGGCTGCGCGCCAGCCGTCGAGACCGTAGCGCGCTGGCTGCCCGGGCGGGGCGACCTGGAAGCTCTGCACGGTCACGAGCACGAGGGGGAAGACGACGACGAGGGCCACGAGGGCGAGCACGAGGGTGCAGAGCACGCCCTGCAGCTCGAGGCGCCTCGCCCCGGGAATCTCGACGGCCTGGGTCAGGCCGGCCACACGCTCACCATGTCCGGTGGAAAGCCGAGCTGGAGCCGCTCGCCCTCGCGCCACGCCCGCGCTCGCGGGAGGAAGAGGACGATGCGATGCTCGCCCAGGCTCACCCGCGCCTCGTAGCGGTCGCCCACGAAGGAGAGCGCGTCGATCACCGCGGGGAGCTGATTCACCTGGCGTGACGGCGCTCCCCCAGGGCAGACCTCGATGTCTTCCGGGCGTATGGAGAGATGGGCGGCCGCGCCCGCTGCGAGGCCCGCGCTCGCGGTTGGCCGGCCGCTCAGCGTGCGCCCGCTCAGCGAGCCGTTCAGCTCCACCGCGACCCGGGCGTCCTCTGCGCTCGCGGCGCCCACGCGTCCCTGGAGGATCACCGTCTGACCGAGGAAATCGCGCACGAAGGCGGAGGCGGGCTCTTCGTAGAGCACGCGCGGCGAGCCGACCTGCTCGATGCGCCCGCCGTGCATCACCGCGATGCGGTCGGAGAGGCTGAGCGCCTCGACCTGGTCGTGGGTGACGAAGAGCACGGTGATGCCGAGGCGGCGTTGGAGGAGCTTCACCTCCACGCGCATCTGCTCGCGGAGCTTCGCGTCGAGATTGCTGAACGGCTCGTCGAGGAGGAGGAGATCCGGCTCGTAGACGAGGGCGCGGCAGAGGGCGAGGCGCTGCATCTGCCCGCCGCTCAGGAGCGTGCCCGGCCGCTCGCTGAGCCCGCCGAGGCCGACCAGGTCGAGGATGCGTGCGACCTTGTCGCGGAGGACGGGGCGCGGCGCCCCGCGGAGGCGGAGGGGGTAGGCCACGTTCTCGAACACCGTCATGTGCGGCCACACCGCGTACGACTGGAAGACCATGCCGAGGTTGCGGCGGTTCGGCGCGAGGAAGAGCCGGCGCCGCGGAGAGGCGACCACGCGATCCCGCAGCGTGATCTCTCCCTCGTCGGGATGCTCGAGCCCGGCCACCAGGCGGAGAGTGGTGGTCTTGCCGCAGCCGCTGGGACCCAGGAGGGTGAAGACCTCGCCGCGGCGGACGGAGAGGCTGACCTCGTCTACCGCCCTCGTCGTCCCGAAGAGCTTGGTGACGCGGTCGAGCGAGAGGACCGTCTCGGTGGTGCCGGGCTCCGCGCCCACGCTCGTCCCGCTACTTGATGACCGCCTTGGCGATGTCCTGCGTCTTGACGACCTCGGGCAGGTTTTCCTCCGCGTCCACCTGGAGGAGCTTGGCCCCGCGGGGCACCGCGAAGGTCGGATTGCCCGGCTCCACGCCCACGCGGCGGCTGTTCGTCTCCACCTCGCGCGCCCACACGACCTGGGCATCCTTGGTCAGGAGCCAGTTGATGAAGACCTTGGCCGCGTTGGGATGCGGGGCGCGGTTGATCAGCCACACCGTGCTGCTGCTCGAGTTCACGGTGTCCATCTCGGGGAAGTGATACGTCTTGAGGTTCTTGCCCAGGCCCTGCTTCTGGAACTGGCTCAGGAGGAGCGGGTTGACGCCGAGGGCGATGGGATAGCGTCCGCGCACCATGAACTCCGCGATCTGCCGCGTGTCACGGCTCAGCGCCGGCTCCTGGTCCACGAAAAGCTTCTTAATGATGTCGTCGCCCAGGTTGAGGCGCGCGCTCGTCATGGACCAGAAGGAGTCGCCCATGGTCCGCACGTCGGGCAGCAGGAGCTTGCCCTTCCAGCGCGGGTTGAGCAGATCGTTGAGGCCCTTGATCTCCTCCTTGACCATGTCCGTATTCACGGTGATGCCGGCGCCGCGCACGGCCGCGAAGCCGTAGCAGAGGGCGCGGTCCTTCACGAGGGCGAAGCCGCGCTCGAAGCCGGCATCCCACGCGGCGTCGTCCATCGCCTCGGGCAGCACGATGGCCGGCCGCACGGGATCCCACACGCCGGCGGGGCGCAGGACCTGGAGCGCGGTGCTGGTGGGAATGGTCGTCACGTCCCACGTGAAGAGATTGGCCTGCCGCTCCTGGAGAATACGCGGAGCGAAGTCCTGCGAATGGAGGCCGGTGTGCTCGAGCTTGACGTCGGGATAGGCCTGGGTGAAGGCCTTGAGGGCACGCTTGTAGCCGTCGCCCGGGAAGGTGTTGACGACGACCTTGCCTTCCTTCTTGGCCGCCGCCGTCACCTGCGACCAGTCGGCGGGGGGTGACGCGGCGTCGACCACGGTGACATAGCGCCCAAGTCCCGTGGCGGCGCCGGCGGCGAGGGTGGCCTGAAGGAGCCGGCGGCGTGTGATCCGCATGGCTACCCGCTCAGCCGGCCACGGGCGGCGTGGAAGCGACCCCGCGTGTCCGCATGTGCTCCTGGAGGTAGCGCACGGACACGCGCTCCAGCGGCACCGCGTCGGGGGAGAGATCGTCGGGGTTCCGGTACTCGAAGGGCGCCGTGCGCCCGCCGAAGTGACGGGTGACCACGAGCCGTCGCCACTGGATCACCTCGGCGTCGGTGGACGACAGCTTCTCCGGCGTGTCGTAGCGCTGATTGATCATCACGCGCTCGTCCTGGCGGGAGAAGTTGTACTCGATGATCCACCGATGCACGGCCGCGTAGCTGATTCGGTCCCACAGGCGGCCGAGAGCGGAGCTGGGCCGCGTGCAGTGGTAGTACCAGACGCGCGTCCGGTGCTCCTCGACGGGGACGCACATGCGCGTGTAGAGATCCCAGCCGAACTCCGCGCGGAACATGCCGGGCAGGTGATGGCCGCCGCACCACTTGGCCGACCGCGGAGGTGGGATGCGCCGCCGGGCGCGATCGGCGAGGGGGCGGGTGAGCCACGTCCAGTAGCGGCGATAGGTGGTCCTGGGCCACTTGCGGCCGTCCGCGTAGACGTCCTGGAGGGGGTTCTTGCGCATGTAGTTGCTCTCGGCCACGTCGCCGCCGAAACCGTTGCCCACGAAGATCGGATGCTCGCCCTGGGCGCCGCGGGCGATGAAGCCACTGCGCGCCACCACCACCGCGTTACGGTGCACGTAGTTCACGTGCGAATCCATGGAGTTCTCGAGGGCGACCTCCCAGTTGCACCGCCACTCGACCTGACCGACGAGGACGAGGGTGTCGTCGTCGAAGAACTCCTCGGGCACGTCCTCCTCGATGGGCGCGGGCGCGTCGTCCCCGATCCAGACGAAGACGAGGCCCTTGAGGGTGCGCGTGGGATAGACCTTGGCCTCCGTGCCCGCCTTGCCGCACACGCCCGAGTTTGGGCCCTCGGAGAGGACCATGGTGTTCTTGCCCGACTCGTCGTAGACCCAGCCGTGATACGGGCAGGCCACCGTGCCCTTGTAGTGGCAGTCACCCTCGCTGAGACGCGCGCCGCGGTGCGGGCAGACATCTTGGATGGCGACCACGTCGCCCTGCGCGCCCCGGAAGAGGCAGATCTCTTCGCCGAGCAGAGAGACCTGGACCGGCTTGCGATGCCCGACCTTGCCATCGAGGATGGCCGGGTACCAGTAATTGCGCAGGCCGAGCTTGGGGATCAGATAGCGGATGTCGCCGGAGAGCTTGGGCACCGCCCCGTTGGAACGTGTGTCTGCGACGTGCAGCCGAGGCGGTGGCGAAGCGGATGTCGACACGACGGCCTCCTCCGGCCCTCAGGGCTCGAACAGCGCGAAGCACTTGTTGGAGTTGAACGACCACGTCTCGATGAAGTCGCACTGATCGGGCTTGCGGCCGAGCTCCTCCATGGCGCCGACCAGCATGTACCAATTGAGCATCTCCTGCTGCCCCGAGCTCTCGATGGCCTCCAAGGGCCGCGTGCGCCATGTCTCGTAGTCGCCGACGCGCAGGGCCTCGTAGAGGCGGCGGTCCTCCTCGATGTCGGGATAGAGCTGGTAGTTCTTGTCGGTGAGGAAGGCGTGCGACCAGCTCGAGGAGGCGATGAGCGCCGTGCGCCACGGGCTGTCCCGCATCACCCGCGCGGTGGCCGCCCCGACCTCCATGCAGCGCCGCGGGCTCGGCGACGGCGGATCGAGCGCGTCGCCGGCGACGGGATTGGCGAGGCTCCCGCGGCCTCCGCGCTGAGAGATGACGCGGCGGCCGTAGCAATTGACCTGGAAGGGGACGACCGGATACGGGAAGCCGACGCGATCGTAGTCGAGGAACATGATCGTGTTGAGGAAGGCATGGGCCAGCCCCGGGAAATGGAGAGGCTTGTAGGCGTAGGCCATGTCCACCCCCTGCTCGAGGAGGCCCGAGGCCAGGTACTTGCCCGCCGCGCGGTGGCCCGCGATCTTGAACGTCGTCTCCGGCGACTCGGACCACACGTTGGGCGCCACGCCCGGCTTCTGCCACGGACGCGCCTCAATGTCGTCGTAGGCGAGCACGCAGAAGGGCGGGATCACGTCATCGGTGAAGTTCTCGTGCTGGTCGTCGCCCCACATGATGACGACGTCAGGCTGGAACTCATCGAGACGACGGCGCGCTTTCCGGAAGTGTCGAAGGAGGGTGTCCCGGTGGGCCGCGGCGCTCGCCGTCCCGCCGTCGGCGCCGTACTCGCGCCGCATCGACTCGGGCCAGCCCGTCGGATCGCGATAACGCTCGGGCAGGCCGGGATCCTTGAGCACGCGGCGGAGGATGGTCGCCATGTCCTCGTCGCGACCGGTGAGGGGCGGGTAGTGTGTCATGCCGAGGCCGAGAATCTCACCCATGAGACGGTTCCTCCCACGTCTGCGTGCAAGCGCTTGCGCAACCCTAGTCTGGGCGCCCGGAGTTGTCAAGCACATCGCCGTCGCCGCGCCCTTTGCTATACTGCCCGCGCTGCATGCGATCCGTACACCGGCGCTCCCCGCGGTCATCAGGTCGTCGCCGTGCGTCCGTCGCCATCACGCAGGACGACGTGGCGCGAGCGGCGCGAGTCGCCGTCTCCACCGTCTCGCGTGCCCTCACGGGCGATGCACGCATCTCCCGGGCCACGCGCCTGCGCGTGGAGCGGGCGGCGAGGCGGCTTGGCTATGCGCCGAACGCGCTGGCCCGCGGGCTCGCCGGAGGCGGAGCGGACGTGGTGGCGGTGGTGATCCCGCGCACGGCTGAGTACACTTTCACGAGCCCTTTCCACTTGGCCGCCCTCAAGGGCATCAGCCGCGTGCTCCAGGACGCCTCGCACCTGATGCTGCTGTCCTTCCTCGAGGAGCGCGACTTCGTCGCCCTCTACCGGAGCGGGCTCTGCCGGGGCGTCATCGTGCTGATGTTCCGCCACGGCGACCGCCGCATCTCCGACCTCGCCCGGCATCGCGTGCCCACCGTGCTGATCCCCGGCGATCCCTTGCTGCCGGGCGTCACCTCGCTCACCTTCGACGCCATTGCGGGCACCCGCACGGCCACGCGGCATCTCCTCGCCCTGGGTCACCGGCGAATCGGCTTCATCGGCGGGGTGCCGAGCTCGCCGCTCCAGCGCAATCGGCTGGCCGCTTTCCACGAGGCGCTCGTCGCGGCGGGCGTCCCGGCGGATCCCTCGCTCGAAACGGAGACCAACTTCACGGCGGAGGAGGCCTACGAGCGAGCCCTCGACCTCCTGCGCCGCGACGGCCGTCCCACTGCGCTCCTCTGCAGCAACGACGTCATGGCCCAGGCGGCCCACGCGGCGGCGCAGAAGCTCGGCCTGCGGGTGCCCACCGATCTGTCTATCGCGGGCCTCGCCGGTCTTCCCGGACCGCGGCTCGCCGCGCCGGCGCTCGCCACCGTCATCGTCGACTTCGAGCAGGTGGGCGCGACGGCGGCGACGCTGCTCCTGAAGCTCCTCGCGGATCGGCCGCCGCAGGGGGCCTCCGTCCTCCTCCCTGTCGAGTTCGACGCGGGCGGGTCGACGGCACCGCCTCCCTCGGACATGCGCGAGGTCTCGTGAGCGACGCCATCGACGTCCACACCCACATCTTCGCCTCCGGCTGGCCGGACTTCGCGGCCACCTTCGGGGGCGACCGCTGGCCGCGTCTCGAGGGCGATCCCGCCACCGGCTGCAAGCTCTTCCTGGGGACGACGTTCAATCGAAACCTGACGCCGCATGCCTTCGATCCCGTGCGGCGGGTGGAGGACATGGACCGCACGGGGGTGTCGGTTCAGCTCCTCTCTCCGGCGCCGCCGACCTTCTGCTACTGGGCGCCGCCCGCGGCGGCCGCGGAGTGGCACCGCATGCAGAACGACGTCATCGCGGGGCTCGTGGCGCGAGACCCCACGCGCTTCCGTGGCGCGGCTGGTCTTCCGCTGCAGGCGCCGGACCTGGCGGTGAAGGAGCTGGACCGCGCGGTGACGACTCTCGGCTTCGCGGCCATCGAGGTGGGCGCCAATGTGGACGGCCGCGATCTCGACGACGCGAGCCTGGCCCCCGTGTGGACGGCGGCCGCCGCGCTGAACGTCGCGGTGTTCGTGCATCCCCAAGCACCGATCCTGGGTGACGCGCGCTTCCGGAGGGACAATCTGACCCAGATCGCCGGTTTTCCCCTCGAGACCGCGCTCTGCATGACTCGCGTGATCTTCGGCGGCGTGCTCGACCGCTGGCCAGGCATTCGCTGGTGCTTCGCCCACGGCGGTGGCGCCTTCCCATACATCCTGCCGCGGCTCGACAAGGGCTGGGAGGTCGCCGACGCGGCACGCGCGGCCATCCCCGAGCCGCCCAGTCGCTATATACGCCGCGTGTGGATCGACTCATTGACCCATTCGCCGCACGTGCTGCGCTTCGCCCTGGAGACCTTTGGCACGGAGCGTGTGGTTTTGGGCAGCGACTATCCGTTCCGGCTGGGAGTCGACGACCCGGTGGCCGCGCTCGATCCTCTCACCCTCGATCAGGTCGCCCTCCGCCGCCTCCGTCACGACAACGCCCGAGAGCTCCTCCGGCTGCCACCGCATCCCTGAGTAAGGTCACGCCTCGTGGCGAGGCGTGCCTCCGGGCGGGTGTCATTTCATGATTCATCGGAAAGCGCGACGTTTTTACACGGTCGCGGCTTCCCACCTTGCCGTTTTGCGCGGACGAACGTCGACCGCTCTCCAAGGTTTTGAGGGCTCGTGGAAGCCGTGACCTCCCGGCATCGGATTTGCCTCTTCGGCCCTCGGACACGAGTGTCCAGAGCCACGTTTGTGCAACCCAGAGGAGTGCATGCCCCGACACTGGCCCGGAGCGCAGGAGTGAAGGACTCGCGAGGCTCTCGGGAGTCGCGGGCTTCGCTGCTCGCGGAAGTGACGTCTCTGATCGGCTCCGGCCTGGAGCAAGGGCAGCTCTTCGCCCGGCTTAGCCACCTGGTTGTCCCCGCCCTGGGCGATCTCTGCGCCATCGAT
>DATGCY010000637.1:0-2882 GCA_035311385.1 Candidatus Methylomirabilota bacterium | reverse complement strand
ACTGCTCATTCCGAAAGGTACTGTGCCAGGCGGAGCAACACCCGGCGGTGACGGAGAAGGGGCCTTATGTCACCTACAGAATCATTTCTTTCTGAGCGATCACGAGCTGAGCTCTCTTCACCGTGGAGAATCACGAGCTTCCGTTAGGGCTGGAGCTCAGGATTTTGACCGTAACGCGGCTGACTCAGCCCACTAGGGCCACTCGCCCAGTTTGCTCATTTCCTGGGGCCGAACGCAAGACTCGCGGCCTTGTGGAATTCCTTGGTCCCTCCGGACATTCGTGAGGCATCAGGGCCATCCAATGCTGGCAGCGATGAGGACGGCTCGGACACCGTGTAGGCGACGAGGTTTTTCAGCGGCTCGACACCAAACGGCGGTGGAGCCGACAGCTGCGGTCGATCCAGAACCCACGCCGCGAGTCGCTGTCCGACACCGCCCAGCCAGCGCCGTCGCGATTGGCCGCCCGCGGGCATGCACACCCGCGTGACAGCGCCTCCTTGCTCCCCGGCCCATCGCCACCAGTCCGCCGGTTCAGGATCTTGAATCGCATCATCCCGTCACAAGGGGTACAGCAGACGGTCTAGTCGTAATCCGGGAGCACCCCGGACGATCACGGTCTCTCGGAAGTTGGCCAAAGCGCCCCCTTCGAGCAGCTCCTGGTCGTATCCCGCGCGTACGACGTTGACAGGCTCTGCATTCGCGGTCCGCAGGTCTTCAAAGTCGAGCAGAGCTATCCCGCATTGCCAGGAACAGGATTCAGGCAGGGAACGGCACTGAACAATGCGCGGGCAAGCACAAGACTCCGGCGACGGAACAGAGGCCCGACCATACGCCTGCCCGCCGTCGGCCGCAACATCTCCCGTCGACGCGGCTGGACCCTCCGATGCCTCTGGCCCACGGCGTGAGCACTCGGATGGCATCCGGCCGCGAAATAGGATGATTTCGCTTGGCTCAAGGTCTCGGCGGCTCTGCGCACGCACCCCGCAGAAGCTCATCCGTTTGATGACCTGTTGCGAGCGACCTGCGCGCCCGGGCCGTCCTCGTTGATCCAGATTGGAGGCATGGGGCGCGATCATAGCAGGGCGCGGGGGCACTGGCGCCGCTCCTTGGCGGGACCGAGGCACCGCCCGTGGCGGAGGCTCGTCGGTAACGCTATCGCCCAGCGAGTCCCAGGGCTGAGGGCGAGCACGTCTCTTGTTCCTGGCCGAGCGACAGGGAACACCGACCGGCTGCGTGTTCGGGAACGCTCGAGCCCTGTCCGGTCTCGCAGGGTACCAAGCGGCCGCAATCAGGAAGTCTCGCGGAATTCATCCTGGCGTCACACCACGGTCACGAATGGGCGCTAGAGTGCGCCGCGCACTCTGGGGCGTAGGGGCGCGTGGCCATCCAACCGTACGATCGCTAATCGAGCGAGAGGACACCCCCATGGTTCGACCGAAGCACGGGCGCCAAGGCAAGCGAGTCTCGGCGAGATATTTAGCATCGGCAGCCGTCTCCGCCCTGACCGGCTTGATGGTGGCATCTGCTCTTCCCGCGGCCGCGGAAGAAGCGGCCCACTGGTCCCGCACCGCGACCCCGATCAAACACGTGGTCGTCATTTTCCAGGAGAACGTCTCGTTCGATCACTACTTCGCCACGTACCCGCACGCCGAGCCCGCGCCGGGCGAACTGGTCTTCAAGGCGCGACGGAAGACGCCGAGCGCGAACACCCTGGAGAGCGCGGGCCTGTTGGCCCCGAACAATCCGAACTCCGTGCAGCCGTTCCGCCTGTCGCGCGCCCAGGCCAACACCTGCGACCAGGACCACGACTACACCGACGAGCAGGAGGCCTTCAACAACGGGGAGATGAACAAGTTCGTGGAGTCGGTCGGCGTCGGAGGCGGCCCGAGCGGCTCCTGCAAGGACTATGGGCACGGCGCCGGCATCGTAATGGGCTACTACGACGGCAGCACCGTGACCGCGCTCTGGAACTACGCGCAGCACTTTGCGATGAGTGACAACTCCTTCGGGACCACCTTCGGCCCGTCGACCCCCGGCGCCTTGAACCTGATCGCCGGGCAAACTCACGGCGCGACCCCGGCGGACCTGCCCACCGCGTTCGGGCCGGACACGGTGGCCGGCTCGGTCATCAGCGATCCGCAGCCCTTCTTCGACGACTGCTCCACCCGTGAAACGGTGATGATGAGTGGGCGAAACGTGGGGGAGTTGCTGGTCGCGAAGAACGTGACCTGGGGCTTCTTCCAGGGCGGCTTCCGGCCGTCGACGCCCGCGACCGCGACCACGAAAGCCAAGTGCGCGACCTCGCACACCGGCAGCGACGGCAATCCGAAGGGTGACTACATTCCCCATCACCAGCCGTTCCAGTACTACGCCTCGACCTCGAATCCCAAGCACCTTCCTCCAAGCGCGGTCGCGTTGATCGGCCACAGCGACCAGGCCAACCACCAGTACGATCTGGCCGATTTCTGGGCCGCCGTCGACGCCGGGAACATGCCGGCGGTGAGCTACCTCAAGGCGCCGGGCTTCCAGGACGGACACGCGGGCTACTCGGATCCTCTGCTCGAGCAGACGTTCCTCGTCGAGACCATCAACCGGCTCCAGCAGCGGCCGGAGTGGAAGGAGATGGCCATCATCGTCGCCTATGACGACTCGGACGGCTGGTACGATCACGTGCCCGGCCCGATCGTGAACGGGTCGCAGACGGTGGACGACGCGACCATCTGCAGCAGCCTCTCGCCCCGGCTGGGGACATACCAGGGGCGCTGTGGCTACGGTCCGCGCCTGCCGCTGCTCGTGATCTCCCCGTTTGCCAAGAAGAACCACGTCGACCACACGCTCACCGACCAGTCCTCGATCCTCCGCTTCATCGAGGACAACTGGCT
>DATGCY010000636.1:0-11836 GCA_035311385.1 Candidatus Methylomirabilota bacterium | reverse complement strand
AGGCTCATGCCCGCGAGCCGGATCTCCAGGGGCTCCTCAACTGCGATCTGGTCTTCTCGGTGGGAGGTTTCGGCGCCGCGGACCTTCAGGATGGGATGGGGAACGCTGGAGGCGCTCGTGCTGATATCGAGCTTCAGATCGAGACCCATACGCCCTCCACGCCGTTGCTGGAGTCAGGCCTCAACTTCATCTCTAGCGCCTCGCGTCAGACAATTTGGACGTATATCTATGCTTCTTGGCCCACCGTGTCAAGAAATTCGTGCTTCCGGACGGCACGGGCCGCGCCGGATGGACGTGACGAATCGTAAAGCAGAGCAAAACGAATGCCTCTCTGCTTTCGTGCAAGCAGGGCGCGTACTCTCGCTCGTCGGCATGACGTAACGGCTCCGTGAGCCACGTGAGACAGGCTCGAATGACCGGGGAGTTTCTTACCTAGGGGTAAGAACTGACTACCGGGTCACGTGGCGTGTCAAGGAAACAGTTACCGAAATTGCGCATGTTTAACGCCCGTTCACTTACAGATGACATTCACTTACACAGAAGGGAATGTTCACCTTGGAACAGGATCGGTCCTGCGGAGCTTCGACGGAGCCTGTAACCAGACGTAGGACTCCTGAGTTCCGCCGGCGAGCAGGTAATCGCCATCCGTCTTGCGCCACCTCTCGGCAAGGGGTAAGAGTGGTGCTCGTGCCCTACACGCCTGCCAAGACGCCCTGGCTCCGACTCCTGGACGTGCTCGCCATCCTCAGCCTTCCGCTGGTGGGCGTGAACATCTACCTCGTCCACATCAATCAGGCCTT
Source organism: Candidatus Methylomirabilota bacterium (assembly GCA_035311385.1). Lineage (GTDB taxonomy): Bacteria > Methylomirabilota > Methylomirabilia > Rokubacteriales > CSP1-6 > AR37. Next base: position 11,036 of record DATGCY010000636.1, on the reverse strand, counting down.
GCAGCGTGAAGTGAGCGACCGCCAGCAGTTCATCGCGCAGAGCGTGCAGATCCAGCAGGTGACGCGGGATCTCGCGAGCCTCCTCGCCAACCTCGCCGTGAAGAACAACGACGAGCAGATCCGGCAGCTCCTCACCTCGCATGGCGTCACCTTCTCGGTGACGCCCTCCTCGAATCAGCCGTCAGGGCAGGAACACAAGCCGTGAGCCTGGACGCACCGCCAGAAGCGCCGGTCGACGTCGCGCCGACCCGGGCCAGCCTCGCCCTGACCTTCGTGGTCCTCTCGTGGTTCATCTGGGTCGCCTTCCAGACCACGCAGCTCACACGCGATCGGTACCGGCTGAACCAGCTGAAGGCGGGCCAGGATGCGCCGTTGCAGGAAGCCGGCAAGATCAGGGCGCAGCTGGAGGGCATCGCCGGTGACACGGCCAAGCTCGCCGCACAAGGACATGCAGGAGCGCAGGCGGTCATGGCGGAACTTCAGAAGCGCGGGATCAGGATCGACGTGCCCAAGGCCCCGCCCCCCGCCAACAAGTAGGGTCCTCCCGGCGCCGCCGTCTAGCGCTGGAAAATGTCTTCGGGAAGGAGCGCCGACACCACGTAGTTCGGCACGTCGACCACGTTGCTGATCCGAAGGTCGACCGCCACGCTGCAGATGATGTAGGCCTGCTCCCGCGTGTATCCGCGCTCCTCGAGGAGGCCCATCATGTTCAGCAGCGCGTTCCGACACGCGAGGTTGAGATTCTCCCCGTGGTTCACGCCCTGGTCGTCGACGGGCATCCCCATGGTGGCGACGAAGCGCTGGGGGGCGGCGAAGCGCGGGTCGACGAAGTAATCGGAGCGCTGGAAGCGAGGCCAGCGAATGCCCCGCCGCTCCGCCTCGCCGCGATGCACCCGGAAGCGCGTGACACACGTAGCGGCCATCTCGATCGCCGTCACGCACACCTCGCCGTCGCCCTGGGCGAAGTGGCCGTCTCCCGTGGAGAACAGCGCGCCCTCGACGGCCACAGGGAGGAGGAGGCGGGAGCCCTTGCTGAGCTGCTTCACGTCGAAGTTCCCGCCATTCTCGCGCGGGGGCAGGGTGCGCAGGCCCTGGCTGGCCGCCACTCCGGTGGCGGGCACCGCGCCCGCGGTGTCTGGCGGGAAGATCATCCCGCCGCGCGCGCCCAGCTCCGCCTCGCGGCGGGACCATGCCTCGACCTGGGCGCGCGAGGGCGCCACTCCCGACACGCCCATGAAGGACGCGTCGGGGATGCGGACGTGGGGAAGCTGGCGCGACGTTGCCCATCCGCTCGCGATATCCCAGTGGACGAGAAACGGCGTGGTCATCACGTCACGCAGAAAGCCCAGGCCCGGCAAGATGGCCGTGAAGGCCCAGCGCTGCGGCACGATGTCGACGAACTCCACTTCGAGGAGATCGCCGGGACGCGCGCCCTTGATCAACACCGGCCCCGTGAGTGGATGGACGGCGCCCGTCTGGATCGACGAGAAGTCGGCGATGGTGGACGAGGGCGTCAGGTACGCGTCGAGGGCGTCACGCGTCTCCAGGGCGACCTCCTCGCCCTCCTCCACCTCGATCACGGGCGGGATGTCCGGATGCCAGCGGTTGTGACCGGTGCGTGGCTCATCTGAGAGGCGACGCGCGCGATCGATCGAGACGGTCTTCATGGAGGGCTCCTTTGGTCCGAGGAAGCGGAGCGGCTCGAGCGAAGCGACGACGGCGCGATACTGCGGCACGGGTCCGGCACTGTCAAGCCGAGGGCTGCCGTTGAGCCGATTGATCTTCGCCGCCCGCTTCTGGCAGGATTTGCGTACGATGCCGCACGTGTTCGCGCCCGCCCGACGCTGGGCGGTGTGGATGGTCGCCAACTCCCTGATCCTGACCGGGTGCAGCCTCCCGTACATCCCGGGGGTAACCTTGCCGCCCCCGTCGGCCGGCGTCGATCTCCGGGACGCCAACGGTCGCATCGTGGGCAGCGGGGTGTTCCTGCAGCAGGACGACGGTGTGCGTGTGCTCCTCGATGTGAAGAATCTGCCCCCGGGGATCAAGGCGGTCCACATTCACGAGGTCGGCCGCTGCGAGGCGCCTAGCTTCACCTCGGCGGGCGGTCACTTCAACCCCACCAACGCTCAACACGGCTTCGACAATCCCCGCGGGCCGCACGCGGGCGATCTTCCCAACATCACCGTGGACGCGGACGGCCAGGGCCACCTCGAGTACACCGACCCGCTCGTCAATCTCAGGACGGGACCGGCCTCGCTGCTCGAGGGTCGGGGGGCTGCCCTCGTCCTCCATGAGAAAGAAGACGACAATCGCACGGATCCCGCCGGCGACAGCGGCGCCCGGATCGCGTGTGGAGTCGTGACGCGCGCGGGCTAGGCCGGAGACCGCCGGCTCACCGGCGGCGACAAAGCGAGCGCCGCCGGTGAGCCGGCTTCGCGGCTACTTGGGCTGCGGGACGATCCGGAGGTACGGCTTGGGAGCCTTCCAGCCGCCCGGGTAGGTCTGCTTCGCCTCCGCGTCGGAGACGGCGGGCACGATGATCACGTCCTGCCCCTGCTTCCAGTTTACGGGGGTCGCGACCTTGTGCTTGGACGTGAGCTGGCAGGAATCCAGGAGGCGCAGCACCTCGTCGAAGTTGCGGCCCGTGCTCATGGGGTAGGTCAGCATGGCCTTGACCTTCTTGTCGGGGCCGATCACGAAGACGGAGCGGACGGTGGCGTTGTCGGCCGCCGTGCGCCCCTGCGCGGTGCTGCCGGCATCCTCCGGCAGCATGTCGTAGGCCTTGGCCACCTTGAGCTCGGGGTCGCCAATCAGCGGATAAGTGACGGCGTGGCCCTGCGTCTCCTGGATGTCCTTCGACCACTTCTCGTGATCGGGGACGGAGTCGACGCTGATTCCGATGATCTTACAGTTGCGCTTGTCGAACTCGGGCTTCAATCCCGCCATGTAGCCGAGCTCGGTGGTGCACACCGGAGTGAAGTTCTTCGGATGCGAGAACAGGATGGCCCAGCCACTGCCGATCCAGTCGTGGAAGTTGATCTTGCCCTGGGTGGTATCCGCGGTGAAATTCGGAGCCTCACTATTGATCCGCAACGACATACCCTCACCTCCGTATCGTGAAGACGCACGTGGTCAAAGGCACTGCAGGGTGCTGACGCCTCCCATAGGCGCCAGGCCGTCTCGCCACAATCACGACAGCTCATCCTCCATCGACGGTGGACAGGGCCGGCCGCCCCGGCGGAGCCACCATCAGGTCCGATACCAGTTCCTTGCCCTTGGTCTCGGGACCCAGCAGCAACGCCAAGACGAAGCTGATGGCGCCCACCACGGTGCCCACCAGCATGGGGATGCCGAACCCCAGCTTGTAGTTGATGGCGAAGTACGTGAGCACCGGGGCAACCAGGCCGCCGAAGATCGCGCCTTGATGATAGCAGAAGGCGCTCGCCGCTGCCCGGACCTCGGTGGGGAAGCGCTCCGAGAGGTAGCTCGGATTCTGCCCGTAGAGCGCGTCGCCGAACAGGCCCTGAAGAATGAAGCCGACCACGATGAGGGTCAGATTGTCCGTGAGCAGGTAGAGAGGCGCCACGAACACCGTGATGATGCCGGGAATGATCATGGACCAGCGCCGCCCGATGTGATCGGCCGTCCAGCCCCAGAAGCCGCTGGCCAGGAAGGCAAGGAAGTTGGCCACAGCGATCGGCGTGGCGACCTCGGCCGGGCTGAAGTTGAGATCCTTCTGCAGGCGGGTGGCGAAAAGGGACCAGATCGAGTAGTAGATGACGAAGGCGCTCGTCATCCACCAGCACGCGTTCAGCGTGTTGCCGATGATGCCGGGCTTGAAGATTTGGAAAAGCGGGGTGCGCACCTCACGTTGGTGCTCCCGCTGCAGCCGCCGGTTCTCGACCCACACCGCCGGCTCCTTGACGAAGTAGCGCACGAAGACCACGGCGAGAGCGGGAAGGATCCCGATCCAGAGCATTCCGCGCCAGCCCAGGTACTGGTAGAAGAGGCCGTACACCGCGCTCGAGAGGAGGAAGCCCAAGCTCCACGATCCCTGCAGGATGCCGCTCATGATACCTCGCGAGCGCGCGGGCCAGGACTCCATGGCGAGGGCAGCGCCGGCCGGCCACTCCGCTCCCATGCCGATGCCGAGGAGGGCCCGGAAGATGAAGAGGAACATGAAGGTGGGGGAGAAGCCGGCGATAAAGTTGCAGATCGAATACCAGAGGATCGAGATCATCAAGGGTGTCTTGCGCCCCACGCGATCGGCCAGCCACCCCGAGGCGCACGCGCCCACCAGCCGCATCCAGAGCGTGATGGTGAGCACGAACGTCACTTCAGTCAGAGGAACGCCGAACTCCTTGGCGATCGGCACCATGATGAGCAGGAACACGGTGAAGTCGAACGCGTCGAGCGTCCAGCCTAACCAGGCCGCCCACCAGGCCATCCACTGATCCTTGGTCGGCTCCTTCCACCATCGGACATGTGTCGCGGCCCCAGCTGTCGTCGTGGTCATGGGTCCCTCCGTCGGTGTGGGAATAGGAGAACACGGAGCAGAGGCGGCGAGGGCGGGGCTCGGCCCTCGGCGTCGACGACGCGGGGGCAAGACGATGCGGGGTCGCGAGACGCTCCGAACCGAGGCATCGGCCCCTCCACCTTCTGGGCAGCCCAGGACGTGAGCCTTGGAACGTTCTCCGCGGAAATCGGGGCGAATGTAGTCCTGCCGCCGAAGGTCGTCAAGCGGCGAAGCCATGGGACCGCGCGACGGGAATCTAGGAGCGGGAGCTGGGTCGGTAGAAGGGCTGGCGGGTGCCCTCGTCGAGCCAGCCCGCGTAGAAGCGTTTCATCACTGGGAACACCTCGCGGGAGAGGCGGCGCCGACGCTTCTCCTCGGGCGTGAGATTCGTGCGCAGGGAAGCGGCGAGCTCCTCCACCGCCGCCTCGCGGTCCACGCGGGTGAAGCGTCCATCGCGGAGGACCACCTCGCCCGCCACCATCACCATGGACACCGCGGAGGTCTTGGCCCGCTGCACCACGGCGTCGACCACGGACGTGAGCGGGTCGAGATAGGGATGCGCGATCTGCCGCCAGGAAAGGAGCACGAGGTCCGCGGCGCGTCCCGGCTCGAGCGTGCCGATCCGCGCGCCGAAGGGAGTGGTGGCGGCGCCATCCTCCGTGGCCATCTTCAGCACCTGCGGACAGGTCGGCACGACGTCGCCCATGCCCGGCACGCGATGGAGGCGGAGCACCAGACGCATCTCCTGGAGCATGTCGCGGTCGTCGTTGAGGCCGGCCTCGTCGAGCCCGATGGCCACGCGCACGCCGCGCGCCGCCCAGTGGTTGAGTGGTCCCACCCCGCTCCGGAGCCTGAGGTTCGAGCTCGCGTTGTGGCAGATTGTGGCGCCCGCCCCCGCGACCATCTCGATATCGGCCTCGGTGAGCCACACGCCGTGGCCGAGGGTGAGGCGAGGCCCCACCAGGCCGAGCCGGGCTAGGTGGGCGAGCGCAGTGCCGCCGCTTCGCCGGCGCGCGTACTCCTTCTGATAAGCCGTCTCCACCAGGTGCATATGCAGGCCGACGTCGTACTCGGCCGACCAGTCCCGGAGCGCCTCCAGCGCCTCGTCCGAGCACCAGTGGAGATTGGCCGGCGCGAGCTGGATGCGAGCCCGCTCCCGTGTGTTCCTCGCGCACTTCTCCCAGAGATCGGTGAAGATGCCGCGATGGTCGGCGAGGGGAATCGCCTGGCCGGCGAGATACGCGGCGACCTCCTCGGCGAGGGGAGGGGGGAAACGGCGGGCGAAGGCCTCGTCAGCCTCGTAGGCGAGGCGGTTCTGGTCGCGCAGGGCGTAGGAATAGGAGACGCGCATGCCGATGTCGTCGTAGGCCTTGAGGATGCGATCGGCGACGCTGATGACGCGGGCGGCAGGGGCAATGCGCCAGCCGTGCAGATGCTGGACGGTGGTGATGCCCGACTCGAGCATCTCAAACGCGGAGTAGAGCGTGTCCAGGTAGGGATCGACGTCGCGCGCGACCATGCGGCTCGCGAACCAGAGCTCGAGAGGATGATCGGGCGAGCCGAGCTGGAGCGGCGTCAAGCCCACATGGTGATGCGCGTTGACGAAGCCCGGGACGACCACGTGCTCGGAAGAGCCCAGGACCTCGTCGGGACGGTAACGGCCCTGGAGTTCGGGGTAGGGCCCGACCTCGATCACGACGCCGTCGCGCTGGAAGACGGCGCCGTCCGCGATGACCCGCGCGTCCGTGCGGCTGTCCACCTTGACCACGACGTACTTGCCCCGGATCAGAGACGACGGCAAGACGGTCCTCTACGTATCGAGACGCGGCCCCGCGAAGGCCATCACGCGGGGGGCGCGGCGACCACGTCCTCGTAGCGATGCCGCTTCGTGATCACGCCCCTGTGCAGGAAGACGTCGAGGGTGGTTTCGAAGGCAGGGCGCGTGATCTCGACGTGCGGCGTCCAGCAGCCGAGCTTCTGGTAGTACGCGATAGTCGAGGTGAGCACGGCGCGGTCGCGTGAACTGGATGCTGATCGCGTCGCTCACGGGGTCCCTCGCTCGGGTATATACTCACATCGCCATGGCCAATCCACGACCGACCGACGCCGATCTGCAGCGCCGACTCACGCCGGAACAATACAACGTCACACAATGCAGCGCCACCGAGCCCCCCTTCCGCAACGAGTTCTGGAATCATCACGAGCCCGGAATCTACGTGGACGTGGTGTCGGGGGAGCCGCTGTTCTCCTCGACGGACAAGTTCGACTCGGGCACGGGCTGGCCGAGCTTCGTGCGTCCCCTCGAATCCGCAAACGTGACCGAGCATGCCGACGATTCCCACGGCATGCATCGCGTGGAAGTGCGCTCGGCCAGCGCCGACTCGCACCTCGGGCATCTGTTCCCCGACGGACCGCGCCCCAGCGGCTTGCGCTATTGCATCAACTCGGCCGCGCTTCGATTCATCCCCGCCACCAGGCTCGAGGCGGAAGGGTACGGCAAGTACCGGGCCCTCTTCGAGAAGGTGAAACCGTAGCCGGCTTTCGGATGACGGTCTGCCCGCTTGCCGCTGCCCTTCTCCTCGGGCTCCTGGTGAACGGCCTTCTGCCCGCCTCCGCGTCGGCGGCCGCTCCACTGCGGGTAGACGCCTCGAAGCGCGGGACCCCGCGCGTCACCGTTAGCCTCATCAGCGACGCTGTCAGCATCGAGCCGGGATCCATATTCTGGGTCGGGCTGCGCCAGCGCATCGCCTCCGGGTGGCACACCTACTGGATCAACCCGGGCGACTCGGGCGAGCCGCCGAGCATCGAGTGGAAGCTGCCCGAGGGTTTCGTCGCGGGGCCGATCGTATGGCCGCGGCCGGAGCGCCTGCCCGTGGGGCCATTCATGAGCTTCGGGTACGAGCGCGAGGTCGTGCTCCCGATCCAGATGACCGCGCCCGCGAGTCTCGCCGTCGGGACGGGCGTCACGCTGCGTGGCCACGCCTCGTGGCTGGTCTGCGAGAAGATCTGCATCCCCGAGGAAGCCGACATCGCCTTGAGCCTACCCGTCGCCGCAGGACCTCCCGCCCCCTCGACGACCGCGCCCGCGGTCGAGCAGGCCCGGCGGCTGGTGCCCACGCCCAGTCCCTGGACGGCCTCTCTGAGCGCGACTCCGGAGACGGTGAGTCTCCGGATCGCCGCGCCCGATCTCGCCGCCGAGCAAATCGCCGGGGCGTGGTTCTTCCCCATGCGCTGGGGAGTTATCGATCACGCAGCGCCCCAGACTGTTGCCGTCGACCGGCGAGGGATCACGCTCCGTGCGGCACGTGGCCAGCTTCCCCAGGGAACGGCTAGCGACGTCGACGGCGTCCTCGTGATCCAGGAGCGGCTCGACCAGGGCCTGGTGACCCAGGCCTTCACCATCCGCGCAACGGTCGCCGGCGCGGCTACCGGAGGCAGCCTCACGCTTGCCGGCGCCATCGGGCTCGCCATCGCAGGCGGGCTCATCCTGAACCTGATGCCATGCGTGCTACCTGTGCTTTCCATAAAGGCGATTGCTCTCCTCACCCATGGGCAATCGAGTCCGTCGGTGGTTCGTCGACACGGCCTCGCCTACACGGTCGGGGTGCTCGCCTCGTTCGGTGTGCTGGCCGTGGTGCTGATCGGGCTCCGCGCCGGCGGAGCCGAGATCGGCTGGGGCTTCCAGCTCCAATCGCCGCTGGTCGTCACCGCTCTTGCCTATGTGCTCTTCGCCCTGGCGCTGAGCCTCTCCGGCCTGCTCGTGATCGGCGCCCGGCTCACCGGTGTGGGCCACGGCCTAGCCTCCCGACCTGGATATAGCGGCACGTTCTTCACCGGCGCCCTGGCCACCGTGGCCGCCACTCCCTGCACGGCCCCTTTCATGGGTGTGGCCCTGGGCTTCGCGATGACCCAGCCGCCGCTCGTCGCCCTGATCGTCTTCGAGGCGCTCGGGCTGGGGCTCGCCTTGCCGTTTCTCGCTCTGAGCCTGGCGCCCACGTGGCGCCGCTTCCTGCCGAAACCGGGGCGATGGATGGAGCGCCTCCGCCAAGTCCTCGCCCTGCCGCTCTATGGCTCCGTCGCCTGGCTCGTGTGGGTGGTGAGCCGGCAGACAGGTCCTGAAGGCGCGACGCTCGTCCTAGCGGGGCTCGCGCTGATCGCTCTGGCCGCCTGGCTCCATCACGGGACGCGCGCCGTATCGAGGCGCTGGCGCCGGGCGGCCGTGGCCCTCGCCCTCGGGTGCGTCGGCGCCGCCATCGCCCTCGGGCCGATGGCCGCGTCGAGCGCCTCTTCGGCCGCGGCCGCTCCTCCGCGCGGCGCGCGATGGGAACCCTTCACCCCCGAGCGGCTCGCGGAGCTGCGGGCACGCGGGACACCGGTGTTCATCAACGCGACCGCGGCTTGGTGCATCACCTGCCTCGTCAATGAGCGGGTGGCGCTCCATTCGCCTGCGGTCGCCGAGGCCTTCGCCCGCAAGGGTGTGGTGTACTTGAAAGCCGACTGGACGAGCAAGAGTCCCAAGATCGCTGCGCTGCTCGAGTCGTTCGGGCGCAGCGGCGTGCCGCTCTATGTCGTCTATGGTAAGAACGCGGGCGATCAGCAGGTGTTGCCGCAGGTCCTGAGCGAGCGCACGCTCATCGAAGCCGTGGACAGCCTCTGAGCGTGAGCTGTCGAACGAGATACCAAAGGAGATCATCCGATGCGCGAGACCATGAGCCGCCGTCACTTCCTCACCACCACGGGCATCTTCATCCTCGTCGGTCAGGCTGCCTCCACGGTGGGCCCGTCGCCGTCGTGGGGCGCCGCCGCCGCCAAGGTCGGCGAGCCCGCTCCCGATTTCACCGCGCCCTCGACCAAGGGCACGCCGGTGGGCCTGGACGCCTACAAGGGCAAGGTCGTGGTCCTCGAATGGACCAACCACGAGTGCCCCTATGTGCGGAAGCATTACGAGTCGGGCAACATGCAGGCGCTCCAACGCGAGGCGACGGGGCAGGGCGTGATCTGGCTCACCCTCATCTCCTCGGCCAAGGGTGAGCAGGGCTTCGTCAGCGCCGCGCAGGCCGACGAGCTGACGACGACGCGCAAGGCCGCGCCCACCGCCGTGCTCCTCGACGAGAAGGGTTCGGTGGGACATCTCTACGGCGCCACCAACACGCCACACATGTACGTGGTGGACAAGACGGGCATGCTCGTCTACGCGGGGGCCATCGATGATCGGCCGACCACGCGGCGGTCCGACGTGCAGGGCGCCAACAATTACGTGCGCGCGGCCCTCGACTCGGTGGCGACGGGCCAGCCGGTGAAGACGCCGGTGACCCGCGCCTACGGCTGCACGGTCAAGTACTCGTAGGGCATGGTGAGGCTCACGCGCCGCCGCCTGCTCCACGGACTGGCGGCCGGCGCCGCCGCGTCGGCGTTTCCCCCTCACGCGCGAGGGCAGGGGACGGCGCCCGCGCTCTCCGAGGTCAGCGACTCGATCCGCGCGGCCATGGCCGCGGCGGCGGTCACCTGGGTCAACGCGCTTCCTCCCAATGTGCAGCGGCGCGCCGTGTTCGGCATGGCCGACAAGGAGCGGCAGAACTGGCACTACGTGCCTCGTCGGCGCGAAGGCGTGCCCTTCAAGGAGATGCCTGCCTCCGCCCGCGCCGCGGCCCACGAGCTCATGAAGTCGAGCCTGAGCGGCATGGGCTACGGCAAGGCCGTGAACATCTTCCGCCTCGAGGAGGTGCTGCGCCGCCTCGAGACCTTCGGCCTGATGCGCGATCCCGACAACTACGCCTTCACGGTGTTCGGCACGCCCGGCCCGAGCGCGCCATGGGGCTGGCGGCTCGAGGGCCATCACCTCTCGCTCAACTTCACCCTGGTGCCCGGGAAGCCCGTGGCCATGACGCCAGCCTTCTTCGGGGCCAATCCCGCCGACGTGCCGTCGGGGCCGGAGCGCGGGCTGCGGGTGCTCGCCGCGGAGCAAGACTTGGCGCGCGCCCTCGTCCAAGGCCTGAGCGAGGGGCAGCGCGCGCGCACCGTCATCGCCGCGCAGTCGCTCGGTGACATCGTGAGCGGGCCGGGTCGCGCGGACAGCCTCGCGTCCCCGACCGGCCTCGCCCTTGCCGACATGTCCGGCGACCAGCGCGGGCATGCGGTCCGTCTCGTGGAGGAGTACGCGCGCAACATGCGCGCGGAGCTGGCCGAGCAGGAACTGTCACGCATGCGCGAGGCGGATCCGCTGCGGATCCGCTTCGCGTGGGCGGGGCCCATCGAGCCGGGCAAGGCGCACTACTATCGCCTGCACGGTCCCACTTTGCTCATCGAGTACGACAACAGCCAGAACGACGCCAACCACATTCACTCCGTGTGGCACGACCCGCGGCGCGATTTCGGGCTCGACCTCCTGAAGGCCCACTACGACCACGGTCACCGTCACACCTGATCGTCGGGGTGCCTGCCTAGCCTGGTCTATTCGCGAACGCCGCACGTGCAACCGGCCGGGTGGCGGCGGGGAGGGGTGCGCTCAGGCGGAGTG
>DATGCY010000635.1:0-6273 GCA_035311385.1 Candidatus Methylomirabilota bacterium | reverse complement strand
ATGGAGGCGATGAGCATGCCCGGGACCGCCACGTCCATGCCGTACACCGCAGAGCCGTTCACCTTGAGCGGCGTGTCGCGGCGATGCATGACCTTGCCCATGTAGCGGTACTTGTCCGGCGTCTTGAGCGGCGGGTTCTGCGGGACGGGCAGCTTGGCCGCTTTGTCCACGAGCGCACTGTAGGGGAGGTGCCGCCCCGTGGGCTTGTGGATCACCGTGTCGAGATCGGTATCGACCTCCGACACGGGCACGCCCCACTCCTGAGCGCCGGCTTCCTTCAGCATCTCGCGCGCGGCGGCGCCCGCCTTGCGGAGCATCTCGAGGTGGTCGCGCACACCGCGGCTGCCCCCGTAGGACTGCGTGCCCGTGACGGGATTCGCGTAGAGCTTGGGATTGGCGGGAGCCTGGACGACCTTCACCTTCCCGAGATCCGTGTCGAGCTCGTCGGCCACGATGGCAGGCATGGTGGTGATCGAGCCTTGCCCCATCTCCACCACGGAGTTGATGATGGTCACCAGCCCGTCACGGTCGATGGAGATCCACTGGTTAGGCGTGAAAGCGCCCGACTGCGCCAGGGCTGCCTGGCGACCCGCGGGTACGAGACGGAACCCCACCACGAGGCCTGTACCTACGGCGAGGCCGCCCTTGAGGAGCGTGCGCCGACTCAGCGCCGTGCGACCCGTCGTCGCGGCAGACATCACGCACCTCCCTTCTTGATCTGGGCGGCTCGGTGAATCCCCGCGCGGATGCGTTGGTAGGTCCCGCAGCGGCAGATGTTCCCCGTCATGGCAGCGTCGATGTCGTCGTCGCTAGGATTGGGCGTCTTGGCGAGGAGGGCGGCCGCGGACATGATCTGGCCCGACTGGCAGAAGCCGCACTGCGGAACGTCGAGCTCGATCCACGCCTTCTGCACGGGATGATCGCTCTTGGCGGAGAGACCCTCGATGGTGGTGATGCGCTTGCCCGCCGCCGCGCTGAGCGGCGTGTTGCAGGAGCGCACGGGCTGACCGTTCATATGCACGACACAGGCGCCGCACAGTGACGTACCACAGCCGTACTTCGTACCGGTGAGCGAGAGCTTCTCGCGGATCACCCACAGTAAGGGCATGTCGGCGGGCGCATCCACCTGGCTCCGCTTGCCGTTGACGATCAGCGTGATCATGGGATTGCCCCCTCGCGATCTCAGCTCTCGCCTCGTCGCTCGAAGCGAGCGGCTCAGCTCGAACCGCGACCCTCTCCCCCGATGGGGGAGAGAGGAAGATAACTCCTAGCTCCTGAGACCCGGCATGGTGAAACCCGCCTTGTCGAGGTCGGCCACGAGCGAGGCCTGCTGTGTCGCCGTCAGCTCCACGAGAGGCGGCCGCACGGTCGCCCACGAGGCCTCGCCGCCGTAGTGCGCGATGGCGCCCTTGAGGGCAGGAATCATGGGGTACTTCGCGAAGATGCCGCGGATGGTGTTGAGCCGCTCCTGCTGCGCATCGGCATCCGCGCTCTGCCAGGTGGCGAAGAGCCGGGCGATGGCGGCCGGGTTGACGTTGGCGGTGGCGCTGATGCAGCCGACGCCGCCGTGGCGCAGTCCCTGGAGGAGGAAGGTCTCGCTGCCCGGGAACACGTCGAAACCCGCCTTGGCGAAGTTGTCCAGGTATGCCTTGGTGTTGTTCCAGTCACCCGAGGAGTCCTTGGCACCGGCGATGATGCCGGGATAGGCCTTGAGGAGGCGCTCGATCAGCGCCACCGTGATGCCGACCTGGGAGACGGGGGGGATGTGGTAGAGGTAGATGCGCAGCCGCCGATCGCCTACCCGCTCGATCACCTCCGCGAAGTTCCGGAACAGCCCGTCGTCGGGCACGCCCTTGTAATAGAAGGGCGGCAGCATGAGCACGCCGCCGCAGCCGAGCTTCATGGCGTGCGCGGTGAGCCGCACGGAATCGGGAAGGGCGCAACAGCCCGTACCCGGCATCATCCGCGAGGGATCCACGCCGGCGTTCACCAGCCGATCGAGCAACTCGATTTTCTCCTCCGTGGAGAGCGAGTTCGCCTCGGAGTTGGTCCCGAAGACGGCCAGCCCCACGTTCTGGCTGAGGAGCCAGCGGCACTGCCTCGCGAAGCGCTCGGGGTCGGGGGAGAGGTCGGGCTTGAAGGGCGTGACGACGGGAGAGAGAACGCCGGTGATGCGATCGCTCGTGCTCACAATCGAGGCTCCTTGGTTGGGAGGTTGTTGGCGCCCGCCCATCGTACCTCCGCCCCCCCGCGGGCGTCCAGACGGGCTCTACCAGTCGAACACCCGCAGCAGGTTGTGGAAGTCGTCCGTCCACACGCCCACCCGCGGGCTCGTCTCGAGCTTCGCGGCCGTCCAGCCCGGGTCCTTCGTCAGATCGCCGAAGGCGGCAGGCGTGCGCGCGAGCACCGCCCACGTGGAGGAAGTCGCTCCCTCGCCGACGGGATTGAGGTCGTGACGGAGCAGCCGCCCACCCAGATGCGCGTCCTCGGCAAGATTGGCTACCACCGGCTCGAGCGAGAGATAGCGGTTGGAGAGATGGAGGACGAGAAGCCCGCGCACGCTCAGCATGTCGAGATACAGGCGTAGCGCCTCGCGGGTGAGGAGGTGCACGGGGATGGCGTCGGAGCTGAAGGCGTCCACCACGATGACGTCGTAGCGCTCCTGCGGCCGCTCCTTCCGCACTTGCTCCATGCGAATGCGGGCGTCGCCCATCTCGATCCGCACGGTGACGCCTCGGTCGATGGCGTCGGGTACGTAGGCGAAGTAGAAACGGTTGGTGGCGATGTCGCGCACGAGAGGATCGATCTCGTAGAAGGTGATGGTGTCGCCGGGCCGCATGAAGGCGGCCATCGTTCCCGTGCCTAGGCCGATCACCGCCGCGTTCAGAACGGTGCTGCGGCGGTCCAGCTCGTCCATGACGAGGGCGATGGGGCTGCCGCGGTGGTAGTAGGCGAGCGGCTCGGGACGGAGCTTCTGGTCGAGGGCCTGGCGTCCGTGCAGCGTGGTGCCGTGGCGCAGCTCGGTGTAGCCGGCCAGGGTGGTGTCCCGCGTCACCTGAAGCACGCCGAAGAAGCTCCGCGCCTTGAGGATCTGGTTCTCGTTCCGCGCATCGACGAAGTCACCCACGATGAGCACCGCCACCAGGCCCAGGGCGAGGGCGAGCCGCCGTCGGCGCACGAAGAGCAGGGCGATCAGAGGCAGGCCGTAGCCGAGCACCTTGTTGACGGTGAGCTCCACCGGAGTGACCCACTCCGCCACCGTTCCGGACGGCACCCGCAGGAGCCGGGTGAAGAAGGCCGTGTCGATGCGAATGGTCACCAGGTCGGAGTAGAGAATGAGGGCGGCGATGCCCACGGCCACCGCCACCGCGATGTCGAGAGCGACCGCGCGTGGCGCCCACGCCCGCGCCGGGCGCCGACCGCCCACGAGGAAGCAGGCCAGCGCCATCACGAGCGGGTATTCCAGGAGGGAGTGGAAGACCACGGGCGCGAGCAACCCGTTGAAGAGCCCGCCGAGCACCCCGCCCACGGAAAGCAGCAGGTAGAAGTGGGTCAGGTGCCGAGACGACGGGCGGCTGAGAGCGAGCTCGCCGTGACAGGCGAGGGCGACCAGGAAGAGGAGCAGAAAGTGCCACAAGACGGTGACCCAGATGCGTTGCTTGAGTGCCGAGATGATCAGGAACATGACCACGAGCACGGCCGGCACGGTGAGGGCCACCACGAGGCGATGCAGCAGGGAGGGCCATCGCCCGAAGGCGAGGATGAAGGTCAGGAGATAGATGGCCAGCGGCATCACCCAGAGGAGCGGCACCGCGGCGATGTCCGTGGTGATGTAGGTGGTGGCGCCGATCATGAGGCTCGAAGGCACGAAGGCCAGCACGATCCAGCGGAGATACTGCGCGGCACTCGGGGGCGGTTCGGGTGGCTTTTCGGGGCTCTCCGGTTCCGCGCGCGGAGCAACCGGCCCGCGGCGCCAGAGATTGAAGGCGCAGAGCGCGATCAGGACGAGGAGCACCACGTAGCCCATGCTCCAGAGGCGAGTCTGCGTCAGCCAGCCCTCGCCGCGAAGGTGGAGTCTCGGCTCGATCAGGGTCGGGTAGCCGAGGAGAGCGAGCATGCTGCCGAGGTTGCTCGCGGCGTAGAGGAAGTAGGGATCGCTCGCGGCGGCGTGGCCCGTCTGACTGAACCACTTCTGGAGCAGCGGTGCGGTCGCGCTGACCACGAGGAAGGGCAGTCCCACGGACAGCGAGAGGAGGAGGAGCACGTTGAGGACCGGGTTGGCCACGCCGCCGCGCAGAAGGGCGGGATTCACGGCCAGCGGCAGCACGGCCAGGGGCAAGAGCATGAGGCCCAGGTGAAGGAGCATCTGGCGCGGGAGGCTGAGCCGCGCCGAGCTCGTGTGCGCGTAGGCGTAGCCGCCGAGCAGGGCGGCCTGGAAGAAGACCATGCAGGTGCTCCACACGGCGGGCGTGCCGCCGAGCAGCGGCAGGATCATCTTGCCCACCATGGGCTGCACCACGAAGAGGAGGGTGGCGCCCACGAACATCGTGACGGCGTAGAGCAGGAGAACCGCGATCAGCTCGAGATCCTCGCTGAGCCAGCCCTGGACGGCGCCCGGGTCGGCACGAAGTTCGTCGATGAAACCCGTGTCCACCCACGGAGCGCGGCCGGTCCACGTCGTGAGGTGCTACCCATGTAGGTCATGGGCACGGGTGGTGTCAAGAATGCCGTTGCCGCGCGCATCCTTGACACCCCCTGGGTGGGGACATACCATCCTGGCGCTATCCTATCCGGTCAACGCCGCCGCGGACGACGTCGCCTACCCAGCGCAAGGAGGGGCTCGATGCGGAACACCGTGCGATCCGTCGCGATTCTCGTAGCGGTACTCCTGGCCCTGACGGGAGGTGGCGTCGCCACGCCCGGGTGGGCGGCGGGCGAGCGAGACATCACCATCGCCCAGGGCATCGACGCCGAGTTCCTCGACGTGCAGATGACCAACAACATCGTCACCCTCATCATCAACACGTCGATCTACGATACGCTCCTCACCCGCGACAAGCAGCTGCAGCTCGTGCCCAACCTCGCCACGTCCTACAAGCTCGTGAGCGACCGGGTGTGGGAGGTGAAGCTCCGGCAGAACGTCAAGTTCCACAACGGTGAGCCGTTCGACGCCAACGCCGTGAAGTTCTCCTTCGAGCGCATCAACCGCGCGGACTTCAAGTCGCCCCAGAAGGGCTGGTTCGCCACCATCGAGGCGGTGGAGATCGTCGATCCCTTCACCGTGCGCTTCCACACCAAGGTGCCCGATCCCGCCATGCCCGCGCGCATGACCCTCATGTATCAGCTCGCGCCCAAGTACGTGGCGCAGGTGGGCGACGCCCAGGCCAACCTCAAGCCGGTGGGCACGGGCCCCTTCAAGTTCGTGGAGTGGGTGAAGAACGACAAGATCGTGGTCGAGGCCAACGACGCGCACTGGTCGGGCAAGCCCGCGGTGCGCCGCGCCACCTGGAAGCCTATTCCTGAGCTGGGCGCGCGCATCGCCGCGCTCCAGACGGGGCAGGCGGACCTCATCGTCAACGTGCCGCCCGACCAGCTTCCGCAGCTCGCCCAGACCAAGACGGTCCGCGTGGAGAAGATCCCGAGCTGCCGGATCATCTACTTCGGCCTCGCCCAGATCAAGGGCGGTCCCATCGCCGACAAGCGCGTGCGCCAGGCCATCAACTACGCGGTGGACGTGCAGGGGATCATCGACAACGTGCTCCTGGGCAACGGGAAACGGATCAACTCGTCGATGCCGCCCAACGTCTGGGGCTACGACCCGTCGATTCCCTTCTACGAATACAACCCCAAGAAGGCCAAGGAGCTGCTGGCCGCCGCCGGGCAGACGAATGTTCAGCTTGTCCTGCAAGCGCCCAACGGCCGCTGGGCCATGGACAAGGACATCGCGCAAGCGGTGGCAGGCCAGCTCACGGAGAACGGGATCAAGACCAACGTGAAGATCATCGGCGAGTGGGGGAGCTACGTCCGCTCCGTGCTCGATCACAAGACCGAGGACATCTTCATGAACGGCTGGTGCCTGCCGAGCCTCGACCCCGATCACTGGGTGACGCCGAATCTCCACACGGGCGAGCCGGTCTCGCAGTACTCGAATCCCGAGGTCGACAAGCTGATGGAGCAGGCGCGCGCGGAGATGAACGCGGAGAAGCGCAAGCAGCTCTACAGTCAGCTCCTCAAGATGATCCGCGAGGACGCGCCGTGGCTCTTCATGTACCA
>DATGCY010000634.1:0-3481 GCA_035311385.1 Candidatus Methylomirabilota bacterium | reverse complement strand
CGTCCAGGTACTTTTCGAGGAGATCGCGCGCCTCGTCAGTGGTGCGGCCGATGAGCTTCAGCTCGTTTGGGACGGTGGAGCTGCCCTCCCCACCTTTGGCCCCCTCCCCTTTGCCCCCCTCACCGTCGCCTCTCCCCCGTCGGGGGAGAGGGGAAGAAGAACGAAACCCTCTCCCCTCAGGGGAGAGGGCAGGGTGAGGGGCGGTGTGAGTGGGGCCCTCGGCTCGGCCGATGATTCGAAGGGCCTGGGCGGGCACCTTCACCGTGACCGATCCGGCCTGCACCGTTGCCGTCCCGCCATCCACCGCCAGCACATCCCCCTTGAGCCCCAAGTGAGGCACCTCCACTCTATCGCCAGCGGCCGCCGCGCGTCCGCCCAAGTCAACGGGCTCCGCCGGCCCCTCGACGGCGCGCGCCGCCTCGCCGAGGCGCTTGCGGCTCTGCTCGAGCGACTCCCGCGTTCGGTCTTCGCGCTTGAGGCGATCCCACTCCGCGTTCACCGAGCGGCGGATCTCCGTGAGCATCCGCTGGGCATCAGCCTTGGCGCGCGCGGTCACCTCCGCCGCCTGACGGGTGGCGGCCTCGAGCTTCGCCTCGGCGCGCGAGAGCATGGTCGCGCTTTCCACCTCGCGCCGCTCGACAGCTTGCAGATGCTCCGCCTCCTGGCGGTCGCGCTCCTCCAGGCGCTGCAGGAGCGCCTCGAGCTGGCGCCGCTGCGCGGAGCGATAGCCCTCCGCGCGCTCGATGAGATGCGGCGGCAGCCCCAGTCGCGCCCCGATGGCCAGCGCGTAGCTCTGCCCGGGCCGATCGTAGGCGAGACGGAAGGTGGGCTCCAGCCGCTCGGCGTCGAACTCCACGGAGGCATTGCGCGCGCGCGGATGACTGGAGGCGAAGCCCTTGAGCGGCTCGAGGTGCGTGGAGGCGACGCACAGGGCGCCGCGCTCCGCCACCTCCTCGAGCACGGCCTGGGCCAGCGCTGCGCCCTCGTCGGGATCGGTGCCCGCCCCCAGTTCGTCGAGCAGGAGGAGCGAGCGGTCGTCCACCTGCTCGAGCGCCTCACGGAGCTGCTTCACGAAGGCGGAGAAGGTGGAGAGGTTCTCCGCCACGCTCTGATCGTCGCCGATGATCGCGAAGATTGTGGAGAGCAACGGCAGCCGCGCGCCCTCGCGCGCCGGCACATGGAGCCCCGACTGTGCCATGAGGCAGAGGAGCCCGAGGGTTTTGAGCGCCACCGTCTTGCCGCCCGCGTTCGGCCCGGTGATGACGAGGAGCGGCTTGTCGCCGCCGACGCGGAGATCCATGGGCACCACCATCCGATCGGGCGCCTGCCAGGACTGGGCGAGCAGGAGCGGGTTGCGCGCACCCATGACTTCCGCGAGGCGCTCCTCGCCCACGAGGGGCAGGCTCGCGTCCATCGCCTCCGCCAGCTCAGCGCGGGCGAAGGCGAGATCGAGCCGGCCTAGCTCCTCCACGAGCGCCTCGAGCTCGGGCAGAGCCCGCCGCACCTCGTCGGTCAGGGCCTCGAGCACGCGCAGCACCTCGGCGTCTTCCTCGCGCGCCGTCTGCACGAGCTCGTTATTGTCCTCGACCACCGCCTCGGGCTCCACGAAGAGCGTCGCCCCGCTCTGCGAGCGATCGTGGACGATGCCCTTGAAGCGCGACTTCGCCTCGGCGCGGATGGGCAGGACGTAGCGGCCATGCCGTACCGTGACGTAGCGTTCCTGGAAGATCAAATCTGCGCCGGCCCCGTGGAGGAAGCTCTCGAGCCGCTTCACGAGATCGCGCCGCTGCTCGCGACTCTTCTGGCGGAGCTTACGCAGGGTCGAGCTCGCCTCGTCGCGCACGCTGCCGTCCGTCTCGAGAGAGCGGCGCAGCAGATCGGCGAGCGGCTTGACGCGTGGCAACCCCGCCAGCGCCCGCGATAGCTCGGGCGCCTCCACCGCGATGGAGCGGCCATAGGCGGCGAGCCGCGCGCCGGCGTCGAGGAAGGGAACGAGCGCGGCGAGCTCCGCGCCCTCGGCCACGGAGCCGGGCACGCGCGCCCGTTCCAGGAGCTCACGAACGTCGGGAATCGATTCCCAGGGAGGGCTGCCCGCGATGGCCAAGGCCTGCCGGCCTTCGCGTGTCTCCGAGAGGGACGACTTGATGGCGGGGAGATCGGAACGGGGCTCGAGACCGAGCGCTCGCTCGCGGCCCATCGGGGAGTGGGTGTGCCGGGCCAGGATCTCCCTGACCCGGCTCCATTCCGCACTCCAGCCGGCCGCGACTAATCGAAGAACCGCTCCCGTTTCTTGGCCTTCTTGCGCGCAGCCAGGGTCTTGCGCTTGCGCTTGACGCTGGGCTTCTCGTAGTGCTGGCGCTTCCTGAGCTCGGACATGAGCCCGGCCTTCTCGCACTGCTTCTTGAAGCGCTTGAGCGCGTTCTCGAAGCTCTCGTCGGGCTCGACGATTACCTTGGTCACCCGGAATTCACCCCTCTCGTTCCCTACCTGAAGCTCTGCCTGTATACCACGCCCCTATAGGCCTCGCAACTCATGCGCCTCTCGGCGTAGCCTCCACCTTGTCGCCGGGAGGGGCGGGAGGGGATGCCCACCCTGGACCACGCTGAGTCGCCTTCCCCGTGGCCACTCTTACGAGCCACGAGACACACGGCGCCCGAGCCTTCGCCAACACGCAGAAGATACGGGTCCAGGGTGAGCACCCCCTCCCACCCCTCCCTCTCCGTCGTGGCCCACCCCACAAACTTCGGAGCCCACCGCGCCTCTTTGCGCGCCTCCTGAACTGGCCATGCGGAAAGGCGGGCGGTGGAGGGGGCGTGCTGCTCCCGTGGACCCGTATCTTCTGCGTGCAAGCGAAGCGCCACGTACAGTTTCGTGGCTCGCCAGAGTGCCCCCGCGGAGCGCGACTCAGCGTGGTCCACGGGGGCAGCACACCCCCTCCGCTTCCCGCCGGGTAGCTCGCGCTCCTCAACGGAAAAGCGGAGCGAGGACGAGAGCGACGACGGACATCAGCTTGATGAGGATGTTCATGCTCGGCCCCGCGGTGTCCTTGAACGGATCCCCCACGGTGTCGCCAACCACCGCGGCCTTGTGCGCCTCGAGTCCCTTGCCGCCGAGGTTCCCCGCCTCGATGTGCTTCTTCGCGTTGTCCCACGCGCCGCCCGCGTTGGCCATGAAGAGGGCGAGAAAGACGCCCATCAGCGTGGCCCCAGCGAGAAAGCCGCCGAGGGACTCCTTGCCCAGGACGAAGCCCACGAGAGGCGGCATCACCACCGCGGAGAGGCTAGGGGCGATCATCTCCTTGAGGGCGGCACCCGTGGCGATATCGACGCAACGAGTAGTATCGGCCTTGGCCGTGCCTTCCATGAGCCCGGCGATCTCGCGGAGCTGGCGCCGCACTTCCTGCACCATGCCGAAGGCCGCGCGTCCCACTGCGCGCATGGTGAGCGCCGCGATCAGCATGGGTACGATCCCGCCCAGGAAG
>DATGCY010000633.1:0-2579 GCA_035311385.1 Candidatus Methylomirabilota bacterium | reverse complement strand
GGTCTTCAGCGAGTTCGAAGGCAGTCCAATGGGGACGGGGAGCGCTCTCACGGGCACCATCATCGGCGGGACGGGACGCTATGCCGGTCTGGTCGGCGACTACCGCTTTCGCTGGGAGTATGTGATCGACGCGGAGGAGGGCACCATCAGCGGGCGAACCATCGATCTCGAGGGACGCGCCCAGATTCCTGCGACCAAGGCGCCGGCCAAGGCGGGAACCAAGGCCGGCAAAAAAACGGCGAGCGCCCGAGCGGTGGTGGAGTGACCGGGTTGTCGCCGGAGGTCCGGAGGCTTGGCAAACAGCTCATGCCCTTCGCGCTGGCCGTGGGCCTCTGGCTCGCGCCGGTCCCCGCGGGCCTGACGGCGCCCGCATGGCACCTCTTCGCAATCTTCGCGGCCGCCATCTTCTCCGTGATCGTGGCGGCCTTTCCTCTCCTGACGGCCGCGATGATGGCGGTGGCCGCGGCGGTGCTGACGGGTACCATCACGCCCGCCAAGGCCTTCGCGGGTTTTGCCAATGCCAGCGTGCTGCTCGTGATCGTCGCCTTTCTCGTCGCGCGCGGCGTGGTCAAGTCGGGACTCGGGCGCCGCATCAGCCTCGTCGTGGTGAGCGCCTTCGGCGGCTCCACCCTTGGGCTTGCCTATAGCATCTTCTTTACCGACGCCGTCATCGCGCCCGCCTTTCCCAGCAACACCGCGAGGGGCGGCGTCCTCTTCCCCATCGTGCTCTCGCTCGCGCAGGGCGCCGGCTCGAAGGCGGAGGATCCGGATCCGGGTCGCCGTCGCCTCGGCGGCTACCTCATGTTTTGCGGAATGGCGAGCCTCTCCGTCTCTTCGGCTCTCTGGCTCACCGGCACCTCGGCCAATCCGATCGGCGTCGAGATCGCCGAGCGCTACGGCCTCCAGATCGGGTTCGGCTCCTGGCTCGTGGCCGCCTGCGTCCCCGCGCTCGCCGCCATCCTCCTCCTCCCCGCCGCGCTGTACCGCCTGCTCCCGCCCGGAGTGAGCGCGACGCCGGGAGCGGCGGCGACCGCTCGGCAGACCCTGCAGGCCCTAGGACCCCTCAGCCGGGACGAATGGATCGTGACGGTGGCGTTCGTCATCATGGTCACCGGATGGGCCCTGGCTCGGCCCCTCCGCCTCGATCTGACCGCCGTAGCCTTCGCGGGCCTCGCCGCCCTCCTCGCCACGAGCGTCCTCACCATCGACGACATCGCGCAGGAGGGGCCAACCCTCATCACGTATCTCTGGCTCGCCGTGCTCTTCGCGCTGAGCGGGCAGCTCAACGAGCTCGGCTTCATGGGCTACGTGGGCGGGCGCATGGCCCCCGCGCTCCAGGGCTTGCCGTGGCCCGCCGCCTATGTCGCTCTCGTCGTGCTCTACGTGCTCATGCACTATCTCTTCGTCAGCCAGTCGTCGCAGGTGCTGGCGCTCTTCGGCGTCTTCGTGGAGGTGGGGATGCGCACGGGAGTGCCCACGGCGCTCATGGCCTGGAGTCTGCTCTTCGCGAGCAGCTACTTCTCGACGCTCACCCCGCAAGGGGGCAGCCAGAACGTGATCTTCGTGGGAAGCGGCTATCTGACCCAGGGCGAACTGTATCGAGTGGGCGCCATCACCACGGGACTGTGCCTGCTCGTCTTCCTCCTCCTGGGCACGCCCTGGCTGCTCCTCGTCGCGCGCTGAGGGGCGGAAAGCCGGCCTCAGCCTGCATCGATCCCGCGCTGCGTCGCCACCGCCGACGAGGCCATCGCGGCGATCCGCGAGCATCACGCCCGCTGGCAGCACGACCGGGGGGACGCGACTGCCGCGCCGGCCGGGAGCCACGAGAGGTCTTCCAGGTTGACGAGGGCCAGACGTGGATCGAGCATGTGCGCGTGCGCCCACCGCACTAGCTCGCTCCACATCGTGCCCACGAGGATCAGGGGCGTGTCGTGGAGGTGCCGAACCTGGAGGAGCTGCCAGACCATCAACGTTCCCAGCACGCTGCCGATGCCGCCCGGGGCGACCACGAAGGCGTCGGAGGCGAGGACGAAGTGGTGCAGTCGGGTGAAAAAGGTCCGGTGCTCGAAGACTTGCTCGATCTCCGAGGACCTCGGCCTCCGTCTGAATCTGGCGCAACTCCGATACCTTTCACCGCCGGTTGGATTCCTGCAGAAGATCAGTCACTTGGGATACGCCGTCCGATCCGGCCGCTGGCGAGGCGATGCAACGGAAGGGACCGCGCCGACCCCTGCCGCCTTCGCTACGCTCCAGCCGAAGTGTCGTGCGCGCAACGTGATCTTCTCGAGTTCGTCACGCAAGAGATCGATCGTCCGGGCATCATGATTCGTATCCCACAAGAAGCCCCAACGGAAACCGGAAATTTCTCCGAGGGCTGGCCTCGTGCGTCACGAACCGGGCTCGGCGGGCGCGACCGGAGAAATTTCCGGATTCCGTCGGGACTCGAAGCGTTGCGACGTCCATGATGACCACGGCTCACGATACCGTCGCGGACTAGCCTGGGGGCGTACACTGGCGCCGCAAGCAACGAGTCGGGATCGCTGGCTCGTTCGCGGAGTTAAGACAGCGGGAGCAATACC
>DATGCY010000632.1:0-2696 GCA_035311385.1 Candidatus Methylomirabilota bacterium | reverse complement strand
GCTATGTACGCCGCGTGTGGATCGACTCGTTGACCCACTCGCCGCACGTGCTGCGCTTCGCCCTCGAGACCTTCGGTACGGAGCGCGTGGTGCTGGGCAGCGACTATCCGTTCCGGCTGGGAGTCGACGACCCGGTGGCCGCGCTCGATCCTCTCACCCTCGATCACGTCGCCCTCCGCCGCCTCCGTCACGATAACGCCCGAGAGCTCCTCCGGCTGCCCCCGCATCCCTAAGTGAGGTCGCGCCCGTCGCGGGGCGTGCCCCGGGCGGGTGTCACCCCACGTTCATCCGAGAGCGCGACGTTTTTACACGGTCGCGGCTTCCCACCTTGCCGTTTTGCGCTGGCGCACGTCGGTCGCTCTCTAAGGTTTTGAGGGCTCGGGGAGGTTGTGACCTCCCGGCATCGGATTTGCCTCCTCGGCCCGTCGGACTCGACCGTCCACAGCTACGTTTGTCCAGCCCAGAGGAGCGCATGCCCCGACACTGGCCCGGAGCGCAGAAGTGAAGGACTCGCGGGGCTCCCGGGAGTCGCGGGCTTCGCTGCTCGCGGAGGTGACGTCTCTGATCGGCTCCGGCTTGGAGCAGGGGCAGCTCTTCTCACGGCTTACCCACCTCGTTGTCCCCGCCCTGGGCGATCTCTGCGCCATCGATGTCGTCTACGAGCCCGACGTGATCTCTCGGGTCGCTTACGCCCACGTGGACGCGGCCAAGGAGCCGCTGGTGGGGGAGGTACGGGCTGCGCACGGCTTCAATGCCGAGTCGCCCCACGGCGTACCCGCGGCCCTGCGCACGCGCCGGTCGATCGTCATCCCCCGGGTGACGGGCGCGCACCTCGAGGCAGAAGCGCGCAACGGCGAGCAGCTCGCCGTCCTCCGCCGCATCGGTCCCAAGTCGTGGATGGTGGTGCCCATGGTGGGGCGTCGCCAGGTATTGGGCGCCATGACCCTCGCCGTCACGGAATCGCCGCGCCGCTACGGCCGCGCCGACCTCGGCCTCGCCGAGCTCGTGGCGGGCCAGCTCGTGGTTGCCCTCGAGAACGCGCGAGCCCAGCGCGCAACGGAGAAGGCGCGCGCGGCCGCGGAGATGGCCAACCGTGCGAAGGACGAGTTCCTCTCGCGCCTGTCGCACGAGCTGCGCAATCCGCTCAACGCGGTGGTGGGATGGGCGCGAATGCTGGAGGACGGAAGGCTCAGCGAGGAGCAGACCCGGCGCGCCGTCCAGGTCATCCTCCGCAACACGGCGGCCCAGACACGCCTGCTCGATGATCTCCTCGACCTCGAGGTGGTGGAGAGCGGGAAGGTCCCGCTCGCCTCCCACCCCGTGGATCTCCCGCAGCTCGTGACGGCGGCCCTCGAGGACATCCGCCCCGTAGCCGCCGCCAAGGACGTGAGTCTGCGCGACGTCGTCGCCACGCTCGACGCTCGGGTGAGCGGCGACGCAGGACGACTGCAGCAGGTGCTCGGCAATCTCCTGAGCAACGCGGTGAAATTTACCCCGCGCGGCGGCTCCATCGAGGTCAGCCTGCGGCAGGAGGGGTCACATGCCGAAATCGTGATCAGCGATACGGGCGAGGGCATCCCCGCACATCGGCTGCCCCACATCTTCGACCGGGGCGGGCCGGCTGAGAACGCGGTGAGACCGTCACCGCACGGCTTGGGGGTGGGTCTCGCCCTCGTCCGGCATCTCGTCGAGCAGCACGGGGGCACGGTGTTCGCGGAGAGCGCGGGCCCCGGACGGGGCTCGACCTTCGTGGTGGAGCTGCCGCTCGGCGTCGCCTCCGCGCCGGCCCGACACGTGGCCCTCGAGCGAACCGCTCCCGAGCCGCCGCCCACGCTCCGCGACATGCGTGTCCTTCTCGTGGACGACGACCCCTTGATCATCCAGGTCGTCGGGGAAGCGCTGGCCCACGCGGGCGCCGATGTGAGAGGATGCGAATCGGTCGGAGCCGCCCTGGACGCGCTCGCCGGGTGGCAGCCCGACGTGATCGTGTCGGACATCGAGATGCCGGGCGACGACGGCTACGCGCTCGTGCGCGCGGTGCGCGCGCTCCCTCCGGAGCAGGGAGGGCGCACGCCGGCCCTCGCGCTGACCGCGCTCAATCGCACGGCGGACCGGATCCGGAGCCTCATGGCCGGATTCAACATGCACGTGCCCAAGCCGGTGGATCCCGCGGAGCTCACGGCCATCGTGGCCAGCCTCGCGCGGCTCCCGAGGTAGAGACGGCGTGGGCCATTCACCGACGGACCCGAAAGGACGAGGCATCATGGACGCGGGATCACCGAGTGAGGGAAGTCCCGAATCGCTCCCCGATCCCGGCCCTCGACGGCCAATCATCGCGGTGTTCAACTCCAGCAACGACACGGTGGATCTCCTTCGCACGGTATTGGAAGCCGAGGGGTTCCATACCGTGGTGGGCCACATCCCCGACGTGAAGAGCGGCGAGCTCGATCTGATCAGCTTCATCGAGCATCACGCGCCCGCCGTGATCGTGTACGACATCTCACCGCCCTACGAGGCGAACTGGACCTTTCTCCGTCTCGTGCGCAGCCTCGAGTCGGTGAAGGGGCGGCGCTTCGTCCTCACCACCACCAACAAGCCCGCGCTCGATAAGCTGGTGGGCGAGACGGACGCCCTCGAGATCATCGGCAAGCCCTACGATCTGCAACTCGTGGTCGACGCCGTCCGCGGCGCGGTGA
>DATGCY010000631.1:0-3683 GCA_035311385.1 Candidatus Methylomirabilota bacterium | reverse complement strand
CTCGCGAATCGCCTGCTCCCATTCCTCTCCCACGAAGCGCGACATCAGGAGAACTTGGTCTCGTCCCGTGAGCTTCATGTACTGGAGGACTTTTTGCGGGTTCGGCGCGCCGAACTCCGCGGCAAGCACGGCGGTGCCTCGTCGATACAGCGTCGCCGTGTACCGGGGTGGATCGAGCCCGAACTCACGGAGTCCCAGGGATGACCACTCCGTGCGCTCCATGACCCGCACGGGGGCCGACACGTGCATGAACTTGATCGAGTCGTTGAGGTGCGATGCGAGGGAACGCGGGGCGAAGGGGCCGGCCGGCCCCGCTCGCCAGCCGTCATTCGCCCGCACGTACTCCCGCCGCCCGGCGCTCGTGGTCACCTCGATCCGATCGATCTCGTCTGGTGATTCCGGCATGACTCCGGCCGGCGCGAACCTGACGAACTGCTTGTTCTCTCTGAGGTGGCCCGAGACGACCATGGCCACGAGAACGCCCACGGCGAGGAGGGCGGCGATGGGGGTGAGCACGCGGCGTGGACGCGCTATCGCCGGCTCCACCACACGACGGCGCCGATCGCCATGACGGCGAGGGGCAGGAGGACCTCGATGACAAGGAAGATGCGCTGCATCTGTGACTTGGTCAAGAGAACGAGAGGGGGAACGGGCATGCGCACGCTGACGGAGGAGGTGCGTTCCTCACGGGCGAGCCAGCGCACCATGGCCAGGGCGAGATCGCCGTTGGCCATGTAGGGGAGGAAGGAGTTGCTGGCGAAGTCCCCATCGCCGACCACCACCAGCCGGAACGGCTTGGTGGCCGCGCCGGAGCCGGGCCACGTCCCTTCGATGGCGGCTCCGAGGACGCGCCGGCCCGTACCGCCTTGAGTTGCCGTCGACCGCGTCGCTCCATTGTCGCGGCTGGGGTTGCGCTCGGACACCGCCTCCACTCGGCGCGTATAGCTCTCGGCGCTGCTGCGAAAGAGCGGCGCGCTGGTGATCCCGGGTGGCGGTGAGCCCAAGGTCAGCGATCGGACTCCGGGGAAGAACGTGAGGGCGATACTCCGAGTGATCGGGTGCGGCTCGTACACGGGCACCGCGACGACCTCGGCATCCGTGGAGTAGTGGTCGAGGGGGTCGATCACGACATCCTGCTCGACGCCGACTCCCAACGATCTGAGGCCCGCGTCGAGACGAGGCTCGAGAACGAAGCCGAGGTCATACAGGAGCAAGGCCGCTCCGCCCTGGGCCAGGTAGCTGAGGAGGGCGTCGCTTTCCCCGGGAAGGTACGTCGTGCGCGGGTTCACGTCGACCACGACGGCGCAGTCGGCCGGGATCGCCGTCAACGTGGCGGGGATGATCTTACGGACGTCGTAGCCCAGCGACTCGAGAGCCCGCCGGAGTCTCCCCGCTCCGTGGGATCTCATCTGAACGAGCGCGGACGAGCTGTCTCCGTGATTGTGGCTCGCCACTCCCTCGAAGTGAGTGTGGAACTCGAAGTTTTCCATCGGGTACTCGTCGTGACCCTCCATGAAGCAGACGGTCGTGACGCGCTCACGGACCAACCGGAGAATCCCGAGGGCTATCTGGTTTTCGTCCGTGCTCATTACTTGGATTCGCCGACCGTCGGCCTCGAGCACCGCCGCATTGTAGATTCGCACTCCGTAGGTGTTGGCGACGGTGGGCTGCTTGTCGGGATCGATGGTACGGACACGGAGACGCGGGTTGCGTCGACCGAGCACTTCTATCATGTCTCTGGCTCGCCGTCCCGCTTGATCCTGCCCTTGGTAGAAATAGGTGAGCTTGACATCCTGGTGCAGCCGGTCGACGACGCTCTCGGCCTGCTTCGACGGGGTGAAGACGGCTTCGCGAGTGAGATCGAAGTGTACGTCGTGGAGGACGAGAGCGACATTGGCGAGGACGGCCAGGCCGAAGGTCGCGACGACGATGGCGCCTGTATAGAGGAGGCGAGGGAAGCGCCGGAGGCGAGGCATGAGAGGCAGCCGCGCGCCCAAGGCGAACAAGACGACCACCGCGATCAGCCAGCCTGCGAACCATATCGTGTTGACCACGTCGAGGCGGTCCATGGGAAGGCTATCGCCGCGCGAGCGTTCGGACGCTCAGGAAGAGACC
The DNA here is from genome assembly GCA_035311385.1 of Candidatus Methylomirabilota bacterium. Taxonomy (GTDB): domain Bacteria; phylum Methylomirabilota; class Methylomirabilia; order Rokubacteriales; family CSP1-6; genus AR37. Next base: position 1,568 of record DATGCY010000631.1, on the reverse strand, counting down.
GACCAGGACGATGGTGAGGAAGAAGCCGACGTCGGACAGGAAGAGGGCTCCCGTGGCGAAAGGCGTGAAGTGCCCGACCAGGGAGAGCTGAGAGATGATCGTGTCATAAGGCTCGGGGAGGAGATAGCCCAGCGTATCGATCATCCAGAGGAGAATGCCGACGCCCATGGCGACGACGGCCGCCACGACCTGGTTCGCGGTGAGCCCGGACACGAGGAGGCCGATGGCGGTGAGGGAAGCGGCCAAGAGGAACAGGCCCAAGAAGCCGCTGTAGATCGGACCCCAGTCGGGGTCGCCATAGATGCCCAGCACCACGGCGTAGGTGCTGGTGAGCGCGAGCATCAGCACCGAGAGGGACAATCCGGCGGTGAACTTGGCCAGGACGATCTCGATCTCGCGGATGGGCGAGGTGAGGAGTAGCTCGAGCGTGCCTCCTCTTCGCTCCTCGGCGAAGAGCCGCATCGTCACCACGGGCACGACGAGGAGGAACAGCACCGCCGCCTGAAAGAAGACGCGGACGAGCTCGCCCGTCCGATTGAGAAAGAGAACCGCGGTGAACGTGTAGCCCATGAGAAGCAGATAGACGGTGACCGTCGCGTAGGCGATGGGCGAGGAGAAGATGGCCTTTTCCTCTTTGAGGAGAAGCGTGCCGAAATGTTTCATACCCGCTCCGCAGAGCCGCTCGTGAGCCCGAGGAAGAGGGCCTCCAAATCCCGCGGCACCGTGGTCATGTCGAGCAGGCCGAAGCCCGCGGCCACGACCGCGGTGGACAACTCCTCCGCGATGGACCCGGCCTGAGAGTCCACGAGATAGATGGTGAGGTCGCTCCCGGGCAGGGGCTCCGCGGTGATGCGTTGCACCCCGGGGACCCTGGCGAGGCAGGCACGCACGGCCTCGGAGGGGCCGCGCACGCGCATCCTGATACGCTGATCCGAACCGTTCGGTCCGAGAGCGTGCACGCCGAGGAGGCGGCCCCCGAGAAGGATCGCCGCGCGATCGGCGACGCGCTCGATCTCACCGAGGATGTGTGAGGTGACGAGAACCGTGCGCTCTCCCGCCAGCGACCGGATGTGCCCGCGCATTTCGATGATCTGGCGAGGGTCGAGCCCATTGGTGGGCTCGTCGAGGATGAGCAAAGGGGGATTGCCCAGGAGGGCCTGGGCAATGGCGACGCGCTGGCGGTATCCGCGGGAGAGCTTTCCGATCAGGATACGTCTCACGCCGCCAAGGTCGAGACGCTCGATGACCGCCTCTACCGAGTTCGTCGCGCTTGGGCCGGCAAGCCCCTTCAACTTGGCCATGAAGACGAGGAACTCCTGGACACGCATCCATCCGTAGAGGGGCACGTCCTCGGGCACGTAGCCCACCTGTGCTCGAGCGACCAGCGCATTGTCTACGATGTCGACGTCGGCGATGCGGGCCGTTCCGGACGACGGGAGCAGATAGCCGGTGAGGATGCGAAGGATCGTGGTCTTTCCCGATCCGTTCGGGCCGAGCAGCCCCATGACCTCTCCGGCTTCGACCTGGAGGGAGACGTGGTCAACGGCCAGTCGGGGCCCGAACCACTT
>DATGCY010000630.1:0-4183 GCA_035311385.1 Candidatus Methylomirabilota bacterium | reverse complement strand
CGTCAGCGAGCCGGGGGCGGCCCGCGTGGGAGCCTATTCGGGCGGCAGGATGTAGCTCCACGTCTCCGTCAGGACTTCCTTGCCGCGGTTCAGGTGAGCCCAGAGCTCGACCGGCTTGTTGCCGTCCACTCTGCGTACTCGCACGGTGAGGCGCCAGCCTCCGGTGGCCTCGTTGCGCAGCGCGCGTTGCTCCCGGACTTCGCCGTTGCCGTCGACCGACAGCACGACGTCCACCGTCGACCCCGGCGGCATCCGGTTGAGGGTGGGGCCCTCGAAATCGACGTGAAGCTCGACGCTGCCATCGGCGGCCTTCACGAAGCCGCGACCGCGACGTGTCTCGCTCACCCACCCCATAGGCGGCCGGACGTCTCGGTCCTTCTGCCAGAGCAGCCGGTACGAGTACGACAGCACGTCTTTGGGTCTTGGCTGCCAATCGGGAACCCAGTAGGCGACGATGTTGTCGTGGGTCTCGTCGGGAACCGGGATCTGTACGAGCTCGATTCGGCCGGGGCCCCAGTGTCCCTTCAGCTCGACCCAGGCCGAGGGCCGCAGGTCATAGCGCGCCTCGAGGTCCTGATAGTCGCCGAACTCGCGCCCGCGCTGCATCAGGCCGAAGCCCCGTGGGTTCGTGAGGGCGAACGAGGTCACCAGCAACCGCTTGGGATTGACGAGGGGGCGCCAGATCCAATTCTTCTCCGAAGCCTGGATCGACAGGCCCTCGGAATCGTGCACCCGCGGACGATAGTCTTCCCGCGCCGACCGCTGGTTCGCGCCGAAGAAGAACATGCTCGTCAGGGGAGCCAGCCCGAGCTTGGCGACGTTCTTGCGCAGAAACAGCCTCGCCTCCACATCGAGCGCCGTCGTGGCGCCGGGTCGGAGGACGAACCGATAGGCACCCGCCGCCCGCGGCGAATCGAGCAACGCGTAGATGCTGAGCTCTTTCGCCGTCGGCGGCGGACGCTCGATCCAGAACTCCACGAAGCGTGGAAACTCCTCGCCGCCGTTCTCCGCGGTGTCGATGGCCAGGGCGCGCGCGGACAGGCCGAACCGCTGCCCCCGCCCGAGTCCTCGGAAGTAGCTGGCGCCGAGGAACACGAGCACCTCGTCTTTGTACGTCGGTGTGTTGACGGGAAAATGCACGCGAAAGCCGGCGTAGCCCAGCCCCGCCAGCTCCTCCCGGTCGATCTTGTTCCGTCCGTAGTCGAACACGTCGGGATCGAAGGGGATATCCCGCACGCCCTCGGCCCAGACCTCGTGGATGACCACGGTGTCTTCGTGGAACCATCCCGGGTGGAAGAACATGATCTCGAAGGGCAGCTTCGCGTTGCGCCACAGCGCTCGATCGGGCCGGAATCGAATGTCTCGATACTGATCGTAGGTCAGGGCCTTGACGCTCTTGGGAAGAGTGCCCGCCGGCTTTTGATACGGCGAGGCGGCCAGCTTCGAGGCCCGGAGGGCGACGTCATCCAGGCCGAAGGCCCATGCCTGCGTCGCGAACAGTCCGAGGGCCGTCCCCAGGACGAGCGCGCCCCGCAACAACAGTACGCAGGACGTCATGGCGAAGGCGGGTCGTTCAGCACGTGCCCCTTGGAGGCGATGACGCTGGCGTAGAATCGGGCACTGTCCTTGCGCGTGCGCTTCTGGGTGTCGAAGTCGACGTGCACGATGCCAAACCGCTTGGAATAGCCGAGCGACCACTCGAAATTGTCGAGCAGTGACCACACGAAGTAGCCGCGCACGTCCACCCCGCGCTCGATCGCGGCGTGGACGGCCTTGATGTGCCCGCGAAGATAGCCGATGCGCAGGGGGTCGGCCAGGCGGTCGTTCTCGACGGTGGGTGGGTCGAAGAACGCCGCGCCGTTCTCGGTGATGTAGGTCGGCGGATTGCCGTACCGCTCCTTGACCCAGACCAGGACATCGGTCAAGGCGGGCGCGCAGACCTCCCACCCGGTCTCGGTGTAGGTCGCGCGCGGCTGGGGCACCGAGGTCGCCCGTATGAGCCCCCCATGAGGATCGGAGCGCGTGACGCTACGCGTGTAGTAGTTGACGCCGAGGAAGTCGATCGGCTGGCGGATCAGCGCGAAGTCGTCCGCCGGCCAGTGTGGCCATGCTTCGCCGAAGATCTGGCCCATCTCCTCGGGATAGCTACCGCGGAATATGGGGTCGAGGTACTGTCGGTTCATGTAAGCATCCGCGCGTGCGGTCGCCGCGCGGTCGTCCGGATCGTCGGACGCGGGGTACTTGGGCTCGAGGTTCACGACGATGCCGACGCGGTGGCGCCCCGTGGCCCGATACGCTCGCACCGCCTCCGCGTGGGCCCGCAGCAAGTGGTGGGAGGCGATCGGCGCCTCGAAGCGGCTGCGGTGGCCCGGGGCGAGGGTGCCGTACAGGTAGCCGCCGTCGGTGACCACCCACGGCTCGTTCAAGGTTGTCCATAGCTTCACGCGGCCGTCCAGCCGCCTGAACAGGACTGCGGCATATTCGGCGAACCAGCGGGCGATGTCCGGGTTGAGCCAACCACCCAGATCGTCCAGGGCGGCCGGCAGATCCCAATGATAGAGGGTCACCATGGGCTCGATGCCGTTGGCCAGCAACGCATCCACGAGCCGCTCGTAAAAGTCGAGACCCGCCGGGTTGACCGCGTTTCGGCCCGCCGGCATGATCCGGCTCCACGACACGCTGAAGCGGTACGCGTTCGTTCCGAGATCGCGCATCACCGCGACGTCCTCGAGAAACCGCCGGTAGTGATCGCAGGCCACGTCCCCGGTCGCGCCGTCGCGGACCAGGTTCGGCGTGTGCGTGAAGCGGTGCCAGATGCTGGGCCCGGCGCCGTCGCCGAGCGGCGAGCCCTCGACCTGATACGCCGAGGTCGCGGTGCCCCAGAGGAAGTGCTGCGGGAACTCGATCATTTGACGATCACCTCGGCGGGCAGCTCGTGAATGGGCAGCTCTGAGCCTCGCCAGTGGGCTTCCTGGCCATTGATACGAGTGTCGGACGGGGGCGACTGCTTGCCCGGCCAGACGAACACCAAACCGCCGGGCGGCACACGCGAGCCTCCGGCTACCCGGAGAATAACGTGCCCACCTGCCCTCTTGAGAGAGTAGCCAAGGAGCCCGTAGGGGGTGCGCAAGCCCGTCACCGTCACCCCAGGCCCTTCGAGCCACTCGGGGAGAACGCCCGCGGCCAGCACGAGGGCCTGGTCGCCCTCGCGCTCGTAGGCGAACAGATCGAGCACCGCGCGAATGAAATCCGAGGCGACCCAGCCATGCGGCATGTCGCCCACGAAACGCGGCTGCCGAGGATCGCGGCCGATCACCTCGGGCCACTGGTTCCACGCCAGGGGACGACGGCCGGCCAGGAAGAAATCCAGGAGCTCGTGCGCGCGCTCGCGCCAGCCCAGGCGAACGAATGTCCCCACCGCGCGGATCTCGTATGGCGTGTAGTCTTCCCACGCTGTGCGGCCGTCGCGCCGGTCGAGGAACTCGCGCCAATACCGCTCGTACGTCGCCTGGACCATCTCGCGCGGGAGTCGGTGGAGCTCGCCGGCCGGCGCGATCGCGATGGTCGAGGAGGCAGGATCGAAGTCGCCAAGCTCGGCCGAGCCGGGAAGATATGCGATGCCGTGAGCGGCCGCCGTCTGACGAAGCGACGCGAGCAGGTCACCACGGAATTCGTCGCGCTGGGCCTCGAGCCGGCTCGCCGCGTCGCGGCGGCCCAGCGTCGTGGCGATCGCGACGGCGGCCTCGTAGCCCTTCAGCGCCCAGAAGTCATCCCAGTAAGAATGCATCGGCTTGGCCGAATAGCCCTCGTGGCTAATCGACGCCGGGAGCAGCCCGTAGAAGGCGCGCCTCGCGGGGATCAGGTTGGCCTCGGTGCGCTCGGACTGTCGCAGTGACTCGAGATACCGGGCCGCAGCCTCGACGTGCGGCCACATCTCCTCGAGCAGCTGACGGTCGCTCGTATAGCGATGGACTTCGGAGGCGAGAAACATCAACTCGCCCGGGCTGTCATTCTCCGGTACGGGATCGGCCCCCCGCACGTCGACGCAGCAGGGTACCTTGCCATTCGCGAACTGATAGGGCGCATACCAGCGCAGATAGTCGGCGGCCTCGCCGGCGTGCCCGACCCGGAGCAGCGCCTCGGCGATCATCGCCCCGTCACGAATCCACGAGCGCGCATACGA
>DATGCY010000629.1:0-7249 GCA_035311385.1 Candidatus Methylomirabilota bacterium | reverse complement strand
GCACGGCAAGGCGGTGGCCATGATCACCGACAGCGTGGAGGGCGTGCGGCAGATGATTGCCCTCGGCGCCACGATCATCAACTACTCCTCCGATACGGCGGCCCTCCGCTCCGCTTATGCCTCGGTGGTCGAGGAGATTCGTCGGACCTGACGCTCGTATCCGCCTCGCTGCCTTTGGCATCAGCTGCCTCGTCGCCTACCCGCTCTCGGGCCCAGCGTCAAGGCCGCGGGCTTCACCAGTCTCCCGCCTTCACCGCCTTCTCCCAGGTGGATGACGACGGCCGCCCTCATCCGCTCGCTCTGCCCCCCCGTGGCGGGGTAGGGCGGCCCGTCAGGAAGGGATTGACAAGGCGGGACTTCGCTGGCAGTCTTGGTCCGCAATGAACACGTTCCTGGGCCTCCTTCTTATGTAGCGGCGAGCGCAGCCGCGCGCTCGCCGAGCCTCCTGCGACAGTGTCGCCAGGAGGTTTTTTATTTTCCGGGACAACCCGAGCCTGACGAGGAGTGAACATGCCACCGCGACCAGTGACGCCGAGGAAGATGGCCTTCGCCAAGTACCGCCCCTTCATGCCGCTCGAGCTGCCGGACCGCACCTGGCCCGACAAGAAGCTCGTGAGGGCCCCGCGCTGGTGCTCGGTCGACCTTCGTGACGGCAACCAGGCTCTCATCGATCCGATGGATCCGGAGCGGAAGCGGCGCATGTTCGAGACGCTGGTGGCCATGGGCTTCAAAGAGATCGAGGTAGGCTTCCCCTCCGCCTCCCAGCCCGACTACGACTTCGTCCGTATCCTGATCGAGGAGGACCTGGTGCCGGACGACGTAGTGATCCAGGTGCTGACCCAGTGCCGTCCCGAGCTGATCCAGCGCACCTACGAGTGCCTGCAGGGCGCACGCCGGGCCATCGTGCACTTCTACAACTCGACCTCCATCCTGCAGCGCCGAGTAGTGTTCGGCCTCGACCAGGCGGGCATCGTGGACATCGCGGTCAACGCGGCCAAGCTTTGCCGCAAGCTCGAGGACACCTTGCCGGGTACGGAGGTCTTCTACGAGTACTCGCCGGAGAGCTACACGGGCACCGAGGTCGAGTTCGCGGTGGAGATCTGCGAGGCGGTGATGGACGTGATCGAGCCCACCTCCGAGCGCAAGATCGTACTGAACCTCCCCGCCACCGTGGAGATGTACTCACCTAACCTGTATGCCGACACCATCGAGTGGTTTCTGCGCAAGATCTCCCGCCGCGACCGCCTCGTGCTGTCGCTTCACCCCCACAACGACCGCGGCTGCGCGGTGGCCGCGGCGGAGCTGGGGGTGCTCGCGGGCGCCGACCGCGTCGAGGGCACGCTGTTCGGCAACGGCGAGCGCACGGGGAACGTGGACGTCATCAGCCTGGCCATGAACCTCTTCGCCCAGGGCGTCGATCCCGAGCTCGACATCTCCGACATCGACGGGCTGCGTCGGGTCGCCGAGCACTGCAACCGCCTTCCCGTGCACCCGCGGCATCCATACGTGGGCGACCTCGTGTACACCGCCTTCTCGGGGTCTCACCAGGACGCCATCAAGAAGGGCATGGAGGCCTTGCCCCAGAACTACGAGGTCTGGGAAGTGCCGTATCTCCCCATCGATCCCAAGCACGTGGGCCGGACCTACGAGGCGGTCATCCGCGTCAATAGCCAGTCGGGCAAGGGCGGCGTCGCCTTCATCATGAAGGCCGAGCACGGCTTCGACCTGCCCCGCCGGCTCCAGATCGAGTTCTCGAAGACCATCCAGCACATCACGGAGGACAGCGGCACCGAGATCAGTCCCGCCGACATGTGGCTTGCCTTCAAGTCGGTGTACCTGCCGGACCAGCCGGCCTACGAGCTCCGCAGCCACGAACTGGTGTCAGAGAGCGGCACCGATCGTACCCGCATCACCGCGCAGCTCGTGGTGCACGGGAAGCCCTGCACGGTGGCCGGCGAGGGCAACGGCCCCATCGCGGCTTTCGTGGACGCCCTCCGCAGCGGGCTCGGAGTGAATCTCGACGTGGTCGACTACGCGGAGCACGCCATCGGTCAGGGCGCCGACGCCACCGCCGTCGCGTACGTGGAGACCACCGGCGACGAGACCGCGCTGCGGTGGGGCGTGGGTGTCCATCCCAACATCATCACGGCGTCGCTGCGCGCGGTGCTCTCCGCCCTCGCCCGGCACGGACGAGGGTGAGTGGCACGACGTCAGGGGCGGGGGAGCGCTTCGGCGGAGTGGTCCCCTTGCCTATTCGCCGCCCGCCAGGCGGCGATGCAGGTGAGTGGGTGACACAGAAGCGCTTCTCCGACCGGTCGCGCGCTCCCGGGTTAGGGAATAGTCGAGGCTAGACGCCGGCGCCGAGCCAGTGCAGAGCGACAGCGCCCGCCGTCGCCACGTTGAGCGAGTCCATCTCGGGTGCCATGGGAATGCGCACGTGGAGGTCTGCCAGGGCGAGGGCTTCCGCGCTGAGGCCTCGCCCCTCGGTGCCGAGGAGGAGCGCGACGCGGCGGGGCCGGGGATGCGCGCCGATGGCCACGGCATCCGCCCGCGGGGTGAGCGCGAGGAGCGTGTAGCCCGCTTCGCGTAGCCGTCCGAGATCGCGCGGCCAATCCGCGAGGCGCGCGAAGGGCAGGGCGACCACGGCGCCCGCCGACACGCGAATCGACTTGCGATAGAGCGGATCCGCGGTGCCCGGGGAGAGGAAGACCGCGCCGGCGCCGAAGGCTAGCGCATTGCGGAACATCGCGCCTACGTTGCTCGCATCACCCAGCTCCTCGAGCACGACCAGGCTCTTCCCGGCCGCCTCGGCGAGCACGGCCTCGGGCGCCGCGTCCGTGCCACGCTCTCCTACCACCAGGCAGCCATGATGAAACTCGATGCCCACGATGGCCTTCACGATGTCCTGCCGCACGAGGTACGTGTGCACGCCGTCCGCGGCGAGCGCGGGACCGAGCGCGGCGAGAGCAGGCGGCGTGACGAGGGCTGAGCGGATCGCGTAGCGTCGCGTGCGGAGCAGGCGGCGCACGACCTCGCGCCCCTCCGCGATGAAGGTGCCGCTCTGGCGTCGTCGCTCGGCATCCCGTATCTCGCGATAGTCGATGAGGCGAGGATCCTCGGGATCCTCCACGGTTTCGACTCTCGACATCGACATGCTCTCCGAGTTGGGCCGCAAACTTTGCGGGGAGCGCGCGTACAATCTCGGCCGCTCCCTGCCCGTGGTTGTCAAATCCTCCAAATCGCGGACTGTCAGACTCAGAACAGCCCAATCTTTTCGATGAGTCAAGTCGCATCCTTCCTTGGCACCTGCGTTGCTACCTCATGGGGCAGTGGTGCAGGCATTCGACAAAACACTACGTCGGGGTTCGAGCCCCTCGAGAGATCGGAGACGACAGTGAGCGCTTGGCGTGCGATTCGGTCGATGACGTTGATGGCGTGCGTGGTCGGGGCGCCTGGCTACGTGCAGGCGAGCGAAGGAACCGGCGTGGGCGTGGTGACGACGCTGGTCGGCGAGGCGACGGTGGTCCGCACGGCAGCGGCTCAGCCCCGGAATCTCCAGATGCGCGACCGCGTTCTGCCCCTCGATCGAATCACCACCAAGGAGCGCTCGATGGTGCACGTCCTGATGGGCGGCAAAGCGCTCCTCACCGTGAAGGAGCTGTCCGTGGTGACCGTCACCGAAGACGGCGGGCGCGCCACCGTTGATCTCCAGTCCGGGAAGGTCGGTCTCGCCGTGGTGCACGAGAAGATGAAGCCGGGTGACGTCATCGAGGTGAAGACGCCCCAGGCGGTAGCCGCCGTGCGGGGCACCGTGCTCGTGGTGGAGATCATCCCCGGCACGGGCGAAGCAGATCAGACCGGACGCAGCGAGGACGTGACCAACGTGCACCTGATCCACGGCAAGCTCGACGTGTCTTTGCGGAGCAATCCGGGCGGCGCGCCGGTGCGGCTCGAGAGTCTGCAGACGGTAAGCGTGACACGGGATGTGCTCGGCAAGATGCGTCCGCTTGACCTTCCCACGGCCACCGCGCTCAGCACGGGGCTGAAGCCCGCTGAGCAGGCGGTGACGGCCATCCCCGAGAAGCTCCAAGCCGCGGTGGATCAGCGTCAGAACGCTCTCGCCCTTGCCACGGCCGCCGAGGTGGCGCGCAATGGGCTGGCGCGCGGAGGCGGCGTCAAAGCCAACGCCCCGGCGCTCGCCAAGGCCGGCGAAAGCTCCTCCGGCACGGATGCCCTCGCTCCAGTGGCGGAGGTGAGTGACGGCGCCGCCATACTTGTTGGGAGCGTCGCGGGATCCCTCGATGCTGCGGTCGGCAGCCTGGGCGGCGGTATCGCCAGCTTGGGAAGCGGCAGTGGCGGCGGTTCGAGCCTGAGCTTGGGAAGCGGCGGCGGAGTGGTGGGCAGCGTGGTGGGCACCGTCGTCGGGGCAGGCGGCAGCAGCTTCGGCAGTAGCGGCAGTGGCCTGCTCGGCAACAGCGGTCCGGGATCGATCGGCAGTGGCGGCGGTGGGCTTCTGGGCAATAGCGGTCCGGGATCGATCGGCAGCGGCGGTGGCAAGGGGCCCAGCGGCAGCGGCCCTGTGAGCAACCTGGCGCCTGTGATCGGTCTCTCGACCCTGAAGAAGAAGTAGCGCGGCGCCGGGTCTCCCTCGATGAGCCGCCATCAGGTCTGGTACGTTCCCGACTCACCTGCAGAGCAGATTCTCGCGGAGCTTTCGGACGAGTTCGTCCGGCGCCCCCTCTCGGATGTCGCGCGGTTGACCGGTGCGGAGCGACCTGGTGTGGTGGTCGTTCACTACGGCAGGGGGGAAGACGCCGCGCTCGCGGGAGCGGCGGCCCAGGCCACGGGGATGCCCCTCGTGGCCCTGATCGAGTCCGACGTGCCCGAGGTCCTGCCCGATCATCCCTGCTTCGCGTATCTGAGCACATCGGTATCAGCGGTGGTCCTGACGACCGTCCTCCGCGAGGCGTGCGTGAGGGCGCGGATGAAGGCGGATGCGCGCGAGGCGGCCACGCAGCTCGAGGAGCTCACGGCCATCGGCATCCGGCTGTCCGCGGAGCGCAACCTCGACGCCCTGCTCGAGCTGATCCTCACCAAGGGCCGCGAGATCACCCGGAGCGACGCGGGCTCGCTCTACGTGGTCGAGAAGACGCCGGACGGCGGGCAGTGCCTGCGCTTCAAGGTGGCGCAGAACGATAGCGTGCGTGTGCCCTTCACCGAGTTCACCCTCGCCATCGACACGGAAAGCGTGGCGGGATACGTCGCGCTCTCCGGCGAACTCCTCCGCATCGACGACGCCTACGCGCTGCCCGTCGGGTCACCCTTCCGCATCAATCCCGAGTTCGACGCTCACGTCGGCTACCGGACGACGTCGATGCTCGTGGTGCCCATGAAGACCTCGGAGGGAGAGGTGGTCGGGGTGCTGCAGCTCATCAACCGCAAGCCCGAATCCGGCCGGCCGCTGGCCGCCCCGGAAGCCCTCCACGACGAGGTCTCGCCCTTCCCCGTGCGCTACGCGATGCTGGCGGCCTCCCTCGCCTCCCAGGCGGGCGTGGCTATCCAGAACGCACAGCTCCTCGAGGAGCTTCGCGCCACCTTGCAGAAGCTCGAGGCGTCGCAGCAGCAGATGGTGCAGGCGGAGCGGCTGGGGGCCCTCGGCGAGATGGCGGCGGGGGTGGCACACGACTTCAACAATCTGCTCGCGGTGATCGTGGGCCGCGCCGAGCTCCTCCTCCGAACAAATCCGGAGCCGACGATGGCGCGAGATGTGAAGCTCATCCGCCAGGCGGCCTGGGATGGTGCCCAGACGGTTCGCCGGATCCAGGAGTTCACGCGGACACGTCAGACGCGTCCGTCCGGGCGCGTGAGCATTCCCGAGCTCCTGCACGACGTCGTCGAGCTCACGCGGGGACGCTGGAAGGGTGAAGCGCAGAGCCTCGGTGTGTCCTACGAGGTGCGCGTGGAGGCAGGCGAGGTGCCGTCGGTGACGGGCATCGCCTCCGAGCTGCGCGAGGTGTTCATGAACCTGCTCATCAACGGGCTCGACGCCATGTCCGCGGGCGGGCGGTTTACCTTCCGGGTATCCGCGGACGCCGCAACGGTGACCATCGCCGCCGCCGACACCGGCTGTGGCATGTCGGAGGAGACGCGGCGCAAGGTGCTCGAGCCCTTCTTCACCACCAAGGGCGTGCGTGGCACCGGGCTCGGCCTCTCCGTCTCCTGGGGCATCGTGAAGCGCCACGGCGGCACCATCGAGATCGAGAGCGAGGTGGGGGTGGGCAGCACCTTCGTGGTACGCCTGCCCGCATCGACGGACGACGTGGCCGTCCCGGCCCGGGAGCTGGCTCCCGCCACCGGGCGCGCTGCGCGTGTGCTGGTCATCGACGACGAGCACGAGGTGCGCTCGGTCCTCCGCGACGTGCTCACCTCCATGGGCCACACCGTGGTGGAAGCGGCGAGCGGCGAAGAGGGGCTGGCGTGCTGCGAGCGCGAGGCGGTGGACGTGATCCTGGCCGACGTGTCGATGCCGGGTATGTCGGGGTGGGACGTCGCCGCGGCATGCCGGCGCCGCTTCCCGCGCGTGCCTCTCGGCTTCGTCACAGGCTGGGGCGACCGCCTCGACCCGGAGGAGGTCTCGCGCTCCGGAGTGCGCTTCGTGCTGTCGAAGCCCTTCGCGCCGGTCGACCTCCAGTCGCTCGTGGCCGGCGTCCTCCTGCCCACGGCCCCCAAGTAGCCCGCTCGGCGATCAGCCGAGATCCGGTCCCCGCTCGGGCAGCTCCACGCGGAAGGTCGCGCCCGGCCCCGGGCGCTCCACGTGGGCGAGGGAGCCCCGGTGTTCGCGTGCGATCTCCAGGCACACGAAGAGCCCGAGCCCCGTGCCCAGGCCCACCGACTTGGTCGTGTAGAAGGGTTCGAAGAGATGAGCGCGGGCGTCCGCGGAGAGCCCGGAACCCGTGTCCGAGACCTCGAAGGCCACGTGACTCGTCCCCGGTATGGCTACCGTCTGCAGGGTGAGACGCCGCGGAGCGGGGCGGCCTCGCATGGCTTGGAGCGCGTTGGCGATCAGGTGGGCGGCGAGCTCGTGGAGCCGGCGCGCGTCCCCCATAACGGTGGGCAGGTCGGGGATCAGCTCCAGCACCACGTTGATGCGGGCGCGCTTCAGCGCGTGGTCGAAGAGGTCGACCACGTCGCGCAGCACGTCGTTCAGCGCCACGGGCGCCCGCTCGCTCGGATAGTCGCTGGTCATGGC
>DATGCY010000628.1:0-2448 GCA_035311385.1 Candidatus Methylomirabilota bacterium | reverse complement strand
TCGCCTCGACCCTCCGTTCAGGCGCAAGTGACGGTGCAGACAGACGATGAACAAGGAACTCATCTACGTGATCGGACAGATGGCGACGGAGAAGGGGATCGACAAGGAGATCCTCTTCGAGGCGCTGGAGTCCGCCCTCCTGTCGGCGTCCAAGAAGACCATGGGCGTGGCCGACAACGTCCGCATGGAGCTCGACCGCCAGACGGGGGCGCTGCACGTCTTCGCGCGGAAGAAGGTGGTGGAGACGGTGGCCGACACCAAGCTCGAGATCACTCTGAGCCAGGCACGCAAGCTCAACGCGGAGGCGGAGCTCGAGGACGAGATCGAGATCGAGCTGCCCCCGCAGGAGTTCGGCCGCATCGCCGCCCAGACGGCCAAGCAGGTCATTCTCCAGCGGGTGCGCGACGCCGAGCGCGACGCGGTGTACTCGGACTTCATCGACAAGCAGGGCAAGATCATCCGCGGCACCGTGCACCGGATCGAGAAGCGAAACGTGATCGTGGATCTCGGCAAGGCCGAGGCGGTCATCACAGAGCGCGAGCAGATTCCCGGTGAGCGCTACAACCCCAACGATCGGGTCCGCGCTTATGTGCAGGAAGTGAAGAAGACCGCCAAGGGGCCGCAGATCCTCCTTTCGCGCGCCGACGCGGGCTTCCTCGTGCGCCTCTTCGAGGCGGAGATTCCCGAAATTGCCGAGGGTATCGTGCAGGTGAAGGCGGCGGCCCGGGAGCCTGGCGAGCGGGCCAAGGTGGCCGTGATGTCGACCAAGCGCGACGTCGATCCCATCGGGGCCTGCGTCGGCCTGCGCGGCACGCGCATCCAGGTCATCAGCCGCGAGCTCCGCAGCGAGAAGATCGACATCGTGGAGTGGTCGGCCGATCCCGCCATCTTCGTGGCACGGGCGTTGTCGCCCGCCAAGGTATCCTCGGTCACTCTGGGCCCGGTGCACGAGGGCGAGGAGCCGCGCTCCGTCCTCGTGATCGTGCCGGACAACCAGCTCTCGCTTGCCATCGGCAAGCGCGGCCAGAACGCGCGGCTTGCCGCCAAGCTGACGGGGCTGCACGTGGACATCCGGAGCGAGGGCGAGGTCGAGGAAGAGCGGCGCCTCCTCGAGGAGGAGATGGCGCACGGGCGGGAGGTGCTCGCGAGCTTCGCGGGCCTGGGACCTCAGCTCGTGGACCGGCTGGTGGAGCACGGGCTCTTCTCGCCTGCCCGCATCGTGCACGCTGGGCTGTCGGCCCTCGAGTCCATTCCCGGGTTGGAAGACAAGAAGGCGGCGTCGCTGCTCGCCATGGCTCAGGAGTGGCTTGATCAGCATCCGGTGGCCGAGCCCGAGGCGGCGACGGAAGCAGAGGCGGAGGATGCGACGGGCGAGCGCAGGGCCACGGCCGAGGACGGCGTGAGCGATACGCCTCCCGAGAACATGGTGAGGACCTCCGCTGAGTGACGGCGGCGCCTCAACGCACCTGTATCGCGTGCCGTCAGAGGCGGCCCAAGGTCACCCTGGTCCGGCTGGTGCGCGGAGCGGACGGCCGTGTGCGCGTGGATGAGAGAGGAAAGGCGCCGGGACGGGGAGCCTATGTGTGCCCTGATCCGGCCTGCGTCGGACGAGCACTCAATGCGGGCCGACTTGGACACGCGTTCAAGCGACCCAGCGAGCCGCCCGCATCGGGAGCGGCGATTCTGAACGGCCTGGTCGAAAGCAACCAGGCGAGGAGGTAAGCGGGCTGTGGCGGCACGAGTCAAGGTCATCGACCTCGCGAAAGAGTTGGGTGTCACCAGCAAGGATCTGATCGTCGCGCTGGAGGCCATGGGCCAGAAAGGCATGCGGGCCATGAGCCCGCTGCAGGCGGCGACGGCCAACGATCTGCGAGTCAAGCTCGGACGCGGTCGTGATCTGCCCGAGGAGGCCAAGCCCAAGCGCGCGCCCAAGGCCAAGCCGGCCGTGGACGAGACGGGAGCGCCGGTGGCCAAGGTGCCCCAGCAGAAGAGCGCGGATGGAGCCGCTGGGCCCAAGGTCCCACGGAAGAAGACCGCCGTGTCCACCGAGACGGAAGAGGTTCACCTCCCGCAGCCCACGGAGGAGATCAAGCCTGCCGCGACGCTGTTCCGCCACGCTGCCGCCTCGTCACCGGTGGCGGAGCCAGAGCCTGCGCCCGTGGCGCCGCCGGCGCCTGTCATCGCCCCGCCGCCTGCGGTCGTCGCTCCGCCTCCCGTAGTCACGCCGCCCGCGGCGCCTCACGTCGCACCGCCTTCCGTCGCGCCGCCACGGGTGACTCCGCCGCCCGTCGTGAGGCGCGAACCCACCGTGCTTCGGCCGACGCCGCCGCCTCCAGCGCCCGTTCAGCCTCGCCCCGCGGTGGCGCCTCCGGCCGCGGCCGGCCCGGCCGCGCCTCTGGCGCCGCCAAAGCGCGTGGCGCCCGCCGCTTCGACACCGGCTCGCCCCGC
>DATGCY010000627.1:0-6272 GCA_035311385.1 Candidatus Methylomirabilota bacterium | reverse complement strand
AGACGAGCCGCGATCGCGTGGTCGCGCGCCTCACCATCCGCGACGAGCTCCGCACGGTGGGAGGCGCCCTGCACGGGGGCACCCTCATGGCCTTCGCCGACACCATCGGCGCGGTGGCCACCGTGCTGAACCTGCCCGCGGGCGCGGGCACTACCACCCTCGAGTCGAAGACCAACTTCTTCGCCGCGGGGCGGTCGGGGCTGGTCCGCGCGGAGAGCACACCACTCCATCGCGGCAAGCGAACGATGGTCTGGCAGACCAAGGTCACCGACGAGAGCGGCCGTATGCTGTCCCTGACCACACAGACCCAGATGGTGCTCACGTAGAGCGCACCGGGCGCGGTCGAGGAGTCGAGTGACGGCACGCTGAATCGCTCGAGGGCCGACGCATTCGGGCTAGAATGCGGCCCGAGATGCGGACGTTGCTGCGGGTTCTCGTGGCGATCCCCGTGCTGCTCGTCACCGCCTGGTGGTCGCTCGCCCTCTACTTTGCCGCTCCCGAGCCCGACTGGCTCCAGATCACGCTCGCCGCCGCCTTCTTCCTCGGCACCGTGATCATCCACGTCTGGCTGCGTCCCTTCCGCTTCCCGCTCGTGATCTGGGCGGTGGCGCTGGGAGTGATCCTCTACTGGTGGAGCACGCTCGTGCCCACCAACGACGCGGACTGGCAGCCCGACGTGGCCCGCCTCGCGTGGGGCGAGGTGAACGGCGACCGCCTCACCATCCACAACCTGCGCAACGCCGACTACCGCACGGAGCAGGACTACACCGTGCGCTACGAGGATCGCACCTACGACCTCTCGAAGCTCCGCGGCCTCGACCTCTTCATGATCTACTGGGGCTCACCGTTCATCGCCCACACCATCATGAGCTGGCAGTTCGATGCAGGCTCGCCTCTCGCCATCTCCATCGAGACTCGCAAGAAGGTAGGGCAGGAGTACTCCGCCATCGAAGGCTTCTTCAAGCAGTACGAGCTCATCTATGTGGTCGCCGATGAGCGTGACGTGATCCGGCTACGCACCAACTACCGCGGAGAGGAGGTCTACCTCTATCGGCTCAAAACCCCGATTCCCGAGGCGCGGGCCCTCCTCCTCGACTACGTCCACAGCATGAACGAGTTGCGGGACCATCCGCAGTTCTACAACGCGCTCACCGACAACTGCACCACGACCATCCGCCGCCACGTCGCCCACGTCGACCCCAATGCGCCCCGCTTCGACTGGCGCCTCATCGTGAACGGCTACGGCGACGAGCTCATGTACGAGCGCGGCAACGTGGACACGCGGATGTCCTTCGCCGAGCTGCGGGCCAGGAGCCGCATCAACACCAAGGCCAGGGCGGCCGACCAGGATCCCACCTTCTCCATCCGCATCCGCGAGGGAGTTCCCAACCCGCGGCTGCTCTGGCCGCGCCCCTCGTGAGGACGGTCTAGTCCTCCACGCCGCGGTAGTAGCCGGGCGGGGGCGGATCGTATTGCTTGTCGCGGACCCAGCCTTTGGCCACGAGGCAGGAGCGGTAGAGCTGCTCCACGAAGACACCCGTCTTGAGGGTGGCCGTGGTGGGGCTGCTCTCGCTGATGCACTGCTGATTGTCGCGGTTGAAGTCCTCCGCCGTCGCGCTGGGCTTGGACCAGTAGTACCGGACGCAGCCGCTCAGCCCTCCCGCGAGCGTGACGACGACGATGGCCGCGCCCAGCGCGTGCCGGGGCCGTGGACTCATCATGCCGAGCCCTCCTCATGTCGCGCTCTCGAGGCGATGTAGGCTCGCCAGCCGCCGTGCTCGGTGATCTCTCGCTGTCCCTCGCAGAGCGCGGGCTCTCCGAGCACGCCCAGGAGCTCCTCGCCGTCGGCGAGCGTCACCTTGCCGATGCAGAGACCCGGCGGCTCCTGCTCGAGGATGCGCGCGAGCCCGGCGGGGGGTACTGCCCACACCTCCACCGCCACCGACGCCCCGCCCGCGGCGACGCGGATCATCGCGGGATGGCGGTCGCCGATGGACCAGAGCCGGTAGGCTGACACCGTGGCCGCCTCGCGCACGAAGGTGGCGCCCGCGGCGAGCATGTTGGCGTTGAGCGGAAGCCCGCGCATGAGCGTGCCGTTGACCGCGAGATGGATCGGCGCGCTCACCCGGCGACCAGCTGCGTGCCCGTCCGTCCCGCGACGGCGTCCTCGATGTGCTCGGGCGAGGTGATGATGGCGCGCTGGCCCCCGCGCTCGATGAACTCCACCGCGGCGCGGATCTTCGGTCCCATGCTGCCCTCGGGGAACTCGCCCGCCTCGAGATAGCCACGCGCTTCCGACACGGTGAGGCGATCGAGGAAGCGTTGGGCGGGCGTGCGGAAGGCGATGGCGACCTTCTCCACGCCCGTGGAGACCACGAGGTCGGACGCACCCAGGTGTGCGGCGAGAAAGCTCGAGGCGAAGTCCTTGTCCACCACCGCCTCCACGCCCCGATACACGCCGGGCGCCTCCTCCACCACGGGGATGCCGCCGCCGCCGCAGGCGATGACCAGAAAGCCTGCCTCGAGGAGGGCGGCGATCGCTCTCGTTTCCACGATCCGCACGGGACGCGGAGAGGGCACGAGGCGGCGATAGCCGCGGCCCGCGTCCTCCACGAGGACCCAGCGGTCGCGCCGACGATGGAGCTCCGCTTCCTCGCTCGAGTAGCCGCTCCCGATGGGCTTCGCGGGGTGCTGGAAGGCAGGATCGTCACGGTCGACCACCGTCTGGGTCAGTAGGCAGGCGACGCGATCCGCCATGCCCCGCCGCCCCAGCTCGCTCACCAGCGCGTTGCCGAGGATGTAGCCGATGCCACCCTCGGAGTCGGCCACGCACATGTCGAGGGTGAGACGCGGAGTGAACTCCGACTGGGCGACGAGCTCGGAGCGGCGGAGGATGAAGCCCACCTGCGGCCCGTTGCCGTGGGTGAGGACGATGCGCCAGCCCCGCGCGGCGAGGGTGCCCACGTGGACGGCGGTGGCGCGGGCGTTCTCGCGCTGCTCGTCGATGGTGCCGCGCTGGCCCTCGCGGATGAGCGCGTTGCCGCCCACCGCGATGACCACGGTGCGGCCGGCTTGCGTCACATCGGCACCCCGAGCCGTCGCCCCAACTCGCGGAGGGCGTCCGCAAAGCAGGCGAGCGGCGCCTTGGCGATGCCCGCCCCGACTTGGCCCACGCCCGCCTCACGATGGGCGATGCCCGTGTTGAAGATGGGCGCGATCCCGCTGTCGACCACGCGACGCGCGTCGATGCCCGTGGGCGTGCCCGCGAAGCCCAGAGCAGGAATGCCGTAGTCGTTGTTGCGGGCCAGGGTGATCCGGTACATGCGCTTCGTGGTTGCCATGGCTTCTTCGGCAGCGCCGCCGATGAAGCGCACGATGGCGGGCGCGGCGGCCATGGCGAGCCCGCCCAGGCCCGCCGTCTCGGTGATGGCGCTGTCGCCCAGGTCAGGATTGGCGTCGGCCGGGCCATAGCCGGGGAAGTAAAGCCCGTCAGGAATCTGGGCGGGGGCGGTGAACCACGCCTCGCCCGTGCCGCTCAGGCGCACGCCCACCTCGACCCCATTCCGCGCCATGACCGTGACCACCGTGGAGCCGGTGATGCCGTGGGCGCCGTCGAGGGTGGCCTTGGAGGCGGCCATGGAGAGATTGAGATAGAAATGGTTGTTGGCCTCGAGGAACTCGAGCACGGCCGCCGCCACCTCCGAGGGCGAGGTGCGCACCAGGGCGGGGGCGATGAGCCGGGCGAAGAGCGAGGAGGCAGCCACGTTGCGGTTGTGGCACTCGTCGCCCATCTGGAGCGCCTGGGCCGTGAGGTTCTTGAGATCGATGGGCCCATGCGCGCCGATGGCGCGGGTGAGGGCGGGGGCGAGCGTCTCGTTCATCCAGCGCAGCCGGTCGAGGACCTCCGCCCCGTAGGCGCCGAAGCGCAGCACCTTGCCGAGGCCTTCGTTCTGGATGGCGTAGGCGCGATTGCCGCCCGCCGCGTTCTCCACGATGAAGACGGGCATGGAGGGCGACACAACGCCGGCCATGGGTCCGACCGCGCTGAAGTGGTGGCAGGGGGCGAAGCTCACCGCGCCGTCGTCGGCGAGGCGCCGTGCCGCTTCCGGCGTGGCCGCCCAGCCTTCATAGAGGATGGCGCCGATCACCGCACCCCGCATCGGTCCGCACATACGCGGCCATTCGATCGGCGGTCCCGCGTGCAGGACGTGACGCGGCCCCAGGCCCGGCAGGAGGTCAGCGGCCCGGCCCATGCCCACGAGCATAGGCCGCGCGGCGAGGATGCGCTCGAGAGCACGCGCGTTCGCGGTGGTGACCTGGGAGCCGATGGGATCGTCCGGGTCGTCCTCGAGCCGTGCCAGGAGCAGGCCGAGATCGCGATCGCCGCCCGCGGGTGGGCGCCAGTCGAGCTCGAGCACGGTGGCGCCGTGAGCGCGCGGCGATAGCGCAAACTCCGAGACGCCGACGTTGAGGGCGCTGATCCCGCCCGCGAAGAGCGGGGCGGTCTCGGCGGATGCGCGAGGGCGCGAGGAGGCCACGCTCAGCTCCTCCGCTTCGGGCCCGCGCTGGCGAAGGCAGCGGCGAGGCGCGCGGCCGCGGCATTGCTCGGGGCGAGCTCGACACCCGCCTGGCGCAGGCTCCGCTCCTGCCGCTCGAGCTGCTGCGGATCAGTAGCGGTGCCGCACACGGAGGCGACGAGGACGACCTCGCGCCGGCCCGCCGCCTTGCGCGCGGCGGTGATGGCAGGGGCGAGGGCGGCGGCGGGGTCGGCGTGCGCGCCGTAGCCCAGGACCACGTCGAGGAGGATGACGGCGGTGGCGGGATCCTTGGCCGCGGCGACGATGCGCTCGTTGCGGAGCCGGAAGTCGATCATGGGATGCGGGCGACCCACGGTGAACTCGTCGTCGCCCAGGTCGACGACGGTGTGCTTCACGCCGAGCTGGGTCAGGATAATGGCGGCTTCCTGGGCCAGCGTGCCGCCGCTGTAGAGACCGTGCAGGAGCTGCTGGCTCTTGGTGAAGCGCCGGGCGCGCGACCGGGCGGCGGTGGGCAGCGCGGTGGGGGCGGAGGTCCCGCCCGCGCGCTTGCCTCGAGCGATGGCCACCGCGTCCCGCGCGGCGTCCTCCAGCGTGGCGGAGGCGGTGGCGCCCGCCTGGCGGATGACCGCGGGATCGCCGCCGAGAAAATTGACGACCACTGGCTTTCTGGAGGCGCGGGCGACGTCGAGGACGTGCCGGGCCACGGTAGGGGCGGGGGGCTTGGAGACGAGGACGATGACGCGGGTGCCCGCGTCGGCGGCGAGCCGCTCCACGCCGGCCTGCATCATGATGCCGCCCACGCGTTCGTCGAGATCGTGTCCGCCCACGCCGATCACCTGCGAGAGGCCCTCGCCGAGTCGATCGATCAGGCACGACACCTGCTGGAGACCCGTGCCCGAGGCGCCTACGAGGCCGATGCGCCCACGGCGGACCGCATTGGCGAAGCCGAGCGGTACGCCGTCCAGGATGGCCGTGCCGCAGTCCGGGCCCATCACGAGGAGGCCCTTCTTCGCGGCGAGCCGCTTCAGCTCGACTTCGTCCGACACCGACACGTTGTCGCTGAAGATGAAGACGTGGAGGCCGCGCTTGAGCGCCTTGAGCGCCTCCGCGGTGGCGTAGGGGCCTGGCGTGGAGACGATGGCGAGATTGGCGCGCGCGAGCTCGGCCGTGGCCTCGGCGATGCTGCCGGGCGGCGACGTCTGGCCGGCAGGGGCGGCCACCGCGGTCGACTCGTCGAGCAGTCGCGCCGCCTCACCCAGCGCGCGCTCGCCCGCCTTCGCGTCGGTGGCGGTCACCGCGACCACGAGGTCGTTCGGCCCCGCCGCGCTCGCCTTCGCGTCGAGGAGGCCCGCCCCCGCGAGCAGCTCGCGGTTGGCGGGCGTGGCCATCATGAGGGCGGCGCGGGTCACGCCCGGCACGCGTTCCACGAGGGCAGCCAGCCGCATCAGCTCGACGGAGTCGCGATAGGTATCCGGGCGTATCAAACTGGTCGTGATCGGCACGAGGCTCCCCTCCGCGGCATGCCCTATCGGCTGTCCAGGCCGTCCCGCCACGGCAGACGATAGACGGGGCGAGGCGCGAGGGCAAGCCTCCCGTCGAGCCCGGCCCTATTCACGGACAGGGAGAGCGCGAGGCGGCCGGGTCCCGTCGTCGGGGGGAGGGGTGCGCTCATGCTGCGTCACCCGCTCGCCTGAATCGCCGCCCTGCGGGCGGCGCACAGGACGAGGGGGTCCC
>DATGCY010000626.1:0-7724 GCA_035311385.1 Candidatus Methylomirabilota bacterium | reverse complement strand
GTGATGGAAGCGGCTGGCCGTTCGCCCCAGGCCATCGGCTCCGACTAGCACACGCGATTACGACAAGCTAGACAGGCGGCATCGGCCTGGGCTCCGGGGTGGGCGAGGGCTCCGGAGTCGGTGGAATCGGGAAGGGCGGATCCGGCGCCGGATTCGGCGGAGTGGGCGCGCGACCATGGCTTCGCGTCATGGCGTCTCCTCTCGCGGAAACGGTCTTCCAATATCGAGTTGGTGATTCGTCTACTTCATGCGAGGTACTCGTGCAGGGCGTGTGCCACGGTTCCCGGGCGCGTCGACGCGGCTCGTGGCGACTCGCACGAGTCGATCCGCGGAAGCCCCGTGGCCCACGCGGCGCGGAGGTAGCCGCGAGTCGAGATTGATCGTACGATGAATGCGTGACGAGTTGCATCTTGGAGGTCGGCCATGAGACGGCCAGCGCTGATCTGGCTGTTGATCCTTGTGCTCTTCGGCGGAATGCTGCTGCTCCCTGCCACACCCAGCCATGCTGGGCATCAGGGCGGCGGTAGGGTCTTCATCGGGGTAGGGGTCGGACCGGGATTCTGGTGGGGCCCTCCATATCCTTACTACTGGTATCCGCCGCCCTACTACTATCTGCCGCCCGTGGTCGTGCAGCCGCCACAGGTTTACGTGCAGCAGGCGCCTCCGCCGGCGCCTCCCTCGGACTGGTACTACTGCAAAAGTGCAGGAGAATATTACCCACAGACTCAAAATTGCCCGGAACCCTGGATACGGGTTCCCCCGAGGAGTCCGTGAGAGGCAAGATGGCGCGAGCGCGAGGCTTCCGCGGGGGTACGGCCTCGGCCCCGGGCAATGCGTACGGCGCAGGCACCTCGGCACAGAATAAGTACGATATCGGCGACGTCCAGTGGATGTACGAGAAGGGGAATCAGGTGCTGGTGCCTCAAGGGTCGAAGCTAGCCTATACACCGGCAGTTACTCCTCCGCCGCTGCCGGCCGACGTGCCGCCGCCGGCGGGAACGCCGTCGCCACCTCTCCCCGGACCCGTTCGCTAGCTCGCTCTCCGCGTTCCACTTTTTGAAATAATGCTCACGGACATCGGGCATGTTTCTTGCCAGGGTTTCGACCATGCATGACGTGATCGGGGTGATTCTCGGGGGCGGGCGGGGAAGCCGCCTCTTTCCGTTGACGTTGAACCGGTCGAAGCCGGCCGTGCCCATCGGGGGGAAGTACCGCATCATCGACGTCCCCGTGAGCAATTGCCTACACTCGGACATCCGGCGAATCTACGTGCTGACGCAGTATCAATCGGAGAGCCTCAATAAGCACATCGCCAACACCTATAAGTTCGACATCTTCTCCTCGGGCTTCGTGGCGGTGATGGCCGCCGAGCAGACCGAGGAGCGCTCCGACTGGTTCCAGGGCACCGCGGATGCCGTGCGCCGCAGCATGCGCCACGTGGGCAACGAGGCGTGGGACGACATCGTGATCCTCTCCGGCGATCAGCTCTACCGGATGGACTTCCGCGAGATGCTGCAGACGCATCGGGCCTCCCGCGCCGACGCGACCATCGCCATGAAGGACGTGCCTCCGCAGCAGACGGGGGACTTCGGGATCATGCGCACGGACCGGAGCGGCCGCGTCGTCCACTTCGAGGAGAAGCCGCGGGCGGAGCGGCTGCCCGAGCTGCAGTCCTGGCTGCCCGGGCGCACCGAGCCGGCGTATCTTGCCTCCATGGGCATCTACATCTTCCGGCGGAGCGCGCTGGAGGAGTTGCTGGACAACACCACTCACGATGACTTCGGCCGTCACGTGATCCCCACCGCGGTGACGCGCATGCGGGTGCAGGCCCACGTGCACGAGGGCTACTGGGAGGACGTGGGTACCATCGGCTCGTATTTCGAGGCCAACATGGCCCTGACGTCGCCGCGGCCACCGTTCAACTTCTGGGATCCCCGGCAGCCCATCTACACGAATCCGCGCTTCCTGCCCGCCACCAAGATCCACGCCTGCGAGATCGGCGAATCGCTGATCACCGAGGGCTCGTTCATCGAGAAGGCGCACATCGAGCGGTCGGTGATCGGTATCCGCAGCCGGATCGCCGAGGGCGCGCGCATCAGCCACAGCCTCATATTGGGAGCGGACGTCTACGAGAGCGCCCAGGACTTCCAGCAGCTCGAGCGAGAGGGGAAGCCGCGCATCGGCATTGGCGCCGACAGCATCATCGAGCACGCCATCGTCGACAAAAACGCTCGGGTGGGGCGGGGGGTGCGTATTCGCAACGACATGGGCGCGCGCGACAGTGATGGCCCCAACTACTACATCCGCGACGGCATCGTGGTCATCCCCAAGAACGCAGTGATTCCCGACGGGACGGTCATCTGAGCTCACGAGCCATCGTTCAGCGGATTCCCGTGCTCGCGCTGCTCGCGGCGTGCGTGCTGTCGAGCACCGACGCTCGCGCCTTCGGTCTCGACGATGTCACCGCCCGCGCCGAGAAGCTTGCCGGCGCAGCGTACCAGAAGCCTGCGGCCAGCCTCTCCAAGGCCCTCAAGAGCCTGACCTACGATCAGTTCCGGGACATCCGCTTTCGTCCTGACCGTGCCCTCTGGCGCACCGCTCGGCTGCCCTTCGAGCTGATGTTCTTCCACCGGGGCTTCTACTACGAGGAGCCCGTGCTCATCCACGAGATCACGCCCGAGGGCGAGCGCGAGGTGGTCTTCGATCCCGACGCCTTCGACTACGGCAAGAACAAGCTGGAGCGCGACGATCTGCCCAAGCAGGGCTTCGCGGGGTTCCGCGCTCACTTCCCCATCAACTCGCCGGGCTATCGGGACGAAGTGCTGACCTTCCTGGGCGCCAGCTACTTCCGGGCCTTGGGGCGGGGGCAGCGCTACGGTCTATCGGCGCGCGGGCTCGCCATCGACACCGCCGAGAACTCCGGGGAGGAGTTCCCGCGCTTCGTGGAGTTCTGGATCGAGCGGCCGAAGCCCAACGCCCAGGAGCTCACGGTGTATGCCCTCCTCGATTCGCCGAGCGCCGCCGGAGCTTACCGGTTCGTGTTGCGACCGGGCGTCAGCACCTCCCTGGACGTCGACGTCCGGCTGTTCCTCCGCAAGTCCGTGACCAAGCTCGGTCTGGCCCCTCTCACCAGCATGTACTCTTTCGGGGCCAACCAGCGGTCCTCTCGAGAGGACTACCGACCGCAGGTGCACGATTCCGACGGCCTGTCCATTCAGGCCAGCGCCACCGAATGGATCTGGCGCCCGCTCGTCAATCCCAAGCGGCTGCTCGTGACATCGTTCGCCCTGAACAACCCGAGCGGGTTCGGCCTGATGCAGCGCGAGCGATGGTTCGGCCATTACGAAGATCTGGAGACGCGCTACGATCTGCGTCCCTCGGTTTGGATCCAGCCCAAAGGGTCGTGGGGCCGCGGCCGCGTGGAGCTGGTGCAGATCCCCGTCCCCGACGAGACCAACGACAACATCGTGGCCTACTGGGTGCCGGAGAAGCCACCGCGGCCGCGCCGTCCCTTCGAGTACGGCTATCGCATCCTCTGGCAAAAGGACCGCGAGACGCGACCGCCCGTGGGCTGGGTACGTGAGACACGCCGGGGGCGCGGCTTCGCCAAGAGCGATGACGGAAGCCTCGAGCTCCACGTGGACTTCGAGGGCCCGACCTTGACCCGCCTGCCCGCCTCTGCGACGGTCGAGGCCGTGGTGTGGGTCGACGACAATGCCGAGGTGCTGGAGCGGCACCTGCGCCGCAACGAGATGACGGGCGGATGGCGCTCCGTGGTGCGCCTCCGCAGACTGGACCGCGCGAAGCCGGCCGAGCTGCGCACCCACCTCACCAACGGCGTCGATCTCCTGACCGAAACCTGGAGCTACATCCTACCCCCCGAATGAGCACCGAGACCGTGCGCGCCCATCTCCAGCATGTCGAGCCGTTCCCCGGGTCGCCCGCGTCGCGGCGAGCCCCGGGAGCGCGGGCGCCACGCGAGCCCGAGCCTTCGCTCTTCGGCCTCGTCCCGGGGCCGCTTGCCCCGCCCGTATCCCGTACTCCCATGGGGCCGAGATGGAAGAAGGGCGTCGACGATGACACGAGAGACGGAGGCGTGCGACGGACCGCGCTGCTGCGTCGCACCGTTTTCCTGATGCTCGCCCTTCTCCAGAGCGGTGCGTTCGCCTACTACATGGTTGACAGCGTGCTGCCGTATCACGGCAACGAGCCGCTCGAGGTCGCCATCCTCACCCTCTCCACCATTCTCTTCGCCTGGGTGTCGCTCGGCTTCTGGACGGCCCTGAGCGGTTTCATCCTGCTGTGCTTGGGGGGTGACCGGCACGCCATCACCCGGACCGTCGCTCGCGACGTTCCCATCGCGGCCGACGCGCGAACGGCAGTGATCATGCCCATCCGGAACGAGCACGTGGCGCGGGTGTGCGCCGGGCTCCGCGCGACCTACGAGTCGGTCGCCGCCACGGGGACGCTCGATCACTTCGACTTCTTCCTCCTGAGCGACAGCAACGAGGCGGACACCCTGGTCGCGGAGCGTCAGGCCTGGCTCGATCTCTGCGTGGCGCTGGGCGGCTTCGGCCGCGTGTTCTACCGGTGGCGCCGGAACCGCATCAAGCGCAAGAGCGGGAACGTGGCGGACTTCTGCCGCCGCTGGGGCGGGCAGTATCGCTACATGGTCGTGCTCGATGCGGACAGCGTGATGAGCGGCGAGTGCCTGGCCACGCTGGTGCGGCTCATGGAGGCGAATCCCACGACGGGCATCATCCAGACCGCGCCGCGGGCGGCAGGGCGCGAGACCCTCTACGCGCGTGTGCAGCAATTCGCCACCCGGGTCTACGGGCCACTCTTCACGGCGGGGCTGCATTTCTGGCAGCTCGGCGAGTCCTACTACTGGGGCCACAACGCCATCATCCGCATCGCGCCCTTCATGCGCCATTGCGCGCTTGGGCGCCTGTCGGGCCGGGGACCTCTGTCGGGGGAGATCCTCTCCCACGATTTCGTGGAGGCGGCCTTGATGCGGCGCGCCGGCTGGAAGGTCTGGATGGCCTACGATCTGCCCGGGAGCTACGAGGAGATGCCGCCGAACCTGGTGGACGAGCTCAAGCGCGACCGCCGCTGGTGCCTCGGCAACCTGATCAACGCCCGGCTTTTCTTCTGGCAGGGGCTTCATCCCGCCCATCGCGCGGTGTTCATGACCGGCGTCCTGAGCTACGTCTCCGCGCCGCTCTGGCTCCTCTCCCTCACTCTGTCCACCGTGTTCGTCCTCCTCGAGACGCTGGTCGGACCGCAGTACTTCGTGCAGCCGCGGCAGCTCTTTCCCATCTGGCCGGAATGGCACATCGAGTCGGTGATCGGATTCGTGATCGCCACCGGGGTGGTGCTGTTCCTGCCGAAGTTCCTCAGCGCGGCGCTCGTGATCGCCCGCGGCGCCGCCGGCTTTGGCGGCGCCCTCCGGGTCCTGGCGAGCGTGGTGCTCGAGCTCCTCCTGTCTGCGCTCCTCGCGC
Source organism: Candidatus Methylomirabilota bacterium (assembly GCA_035311385.1). Classification (GTDB taxonomy): domain Bacteria; phylum Methylomirabilota; class Methylomirabilia; order Rokubacteriales; family CSP1-6; genus AR37. Next base: position 2,223 of record DATGCY010000626.1, on the reverse strand, counting down.
CCATCCGCATGCTCTTCCACTCGCAATTCGTGGCGGCGGCGCTGGTCGGCCTGCACTCGACCTGGAAGAGCCCGCCTCGCGAGGATGCCGAGACGACGTGGAGCGAGGCGGTACGTCGCCATGGGGCACACACGGTGCTGGGCGTGGTGTGGGCGGCCGGAGTCTACATATTGAGCCCCGCCTACATCTGGTGGATGCTGCCCGTAGTGGGAGCGCTCGCGCTCTCCATCCCGGTCTCGGTGTACTCGAGCCGAGCCTCGCTGGGACGCGCGCTGCGCCGCGCGAGTCTCTTTCTGATCCCCGAGGAGGCCACGCCGCCCCTGGAGCTGCGCCTGGCCCGTGACTACACCGCGGCGGCCCCTGCTGCTCCGGGTTTCGTGGACGCTGTGGTTTCCTCGCAGGTGAATGCTCTGGCGTGCGCCACGGCGGGACGTCCCATCCGCCACTCGCTCGCCACCCAACCCCGCCGCGATCGCGCCATCGCGGCGGCCGTCGCCCGGGCCCCGGGCGACCTCGCCGAATCGCTGAAGCTCGTCTTCATGGCCGACCCCGCCGCGCTAGCTCAGCTACACGCGCGGATCACAGCGGGCGTGGACGTGCACCCGGGGTGGCGGACAGGGTGTCCGACGACCCCCGAGGATGACGAGCAGCACTGGCCAGGTCGCCAGGAGACGGGAGCTCTGAAGGAAGTGGGGGGGCGGTAAGGAACACTCAGCAATCCTTGCCAGGGCCGTCAGATCATCGTCTCCGCTTCCCCATCGTCCGGATCGTCGTCGCCGGGGTCATCGTCCGTCGCGATCAGGCGGAGCATGAGCGCGTTCGAGAAGACCTGGGCCCCGTTGACCTGCATCGCCCGGAGACCGAGAGCGGCGGCTCCCCGCACGGCGTTCTCTATGGCCTTCTTGATGGCGGATCGGAGCGTTTCTTCCGAATCGTCGGCGAGGGGCACGGTGGACTCGATCACCACCGTTCGTGCCCACGCAGGCGTCACGATCGCCGACATCAGCAGCAGGACGAGGGCCAGCGGAACCAGATGTCTCATGGCATGCTCCCTTTCGAAATAGCTCGCTCGTTAGCTACGAGCATCGAACATGCCAGGCGGGGCAGATCAGTGGGGTCCCTCGCGAGGAAGGTCGGTCAAGAACATCTGTGCCGGCTCGTGGGTGATCATGAGTTCCGCGCGCGCCTCGATAGCGACCGCCTGCGGTGTCACCCCACAGCCCCAGAAGACAGGGACCTCCCCCGAAAGGATAGAGACGGGGTCGCCGTAATCGGGCCGGCCCAGATCCGCGATCCCGATCGCCTGTGAGTCGCCAACGTGGAGAGGGGCGCCGTGGGCGTGTGGATAGCGTGCCGATAGCTCGCGAACCAGCTGAACCTGTGCTTCGGGTATCGGACGCATCGTCATCACCATTGGGCCGTGAAAGCGGCCGGCGGGAAGGCAGATGAGGCTCGAAACGAACATCGGCACCATCGTGCCGCACTCCACATTTCGCACGCTGACCCCCGCCTCGATGAGGGCATGCTCGAACGTGAAGCTGCAGCCGAGGAGGAAGGTCACAAGGTCGTCCCGCCAGAGGTCTTGGATGTCGCCCCGCTGCTCGGCCAACTCGCCCTTGCGGTAGATGCGGTAGCCAGGCACATCGGTGCGAAGATCTGCGCGGGGCGCGGCGCGGGCCGGCTCTGGATCGCCCGGTGGCGTGATCTCAATGATCGGACAGGGCGTGGGGTTGCGGGTACAGAAGGCGGCGAACTCGATGGCCGCCTCCTCCGGAAGAATGACCACGTTGGCCTGCTGATAGGCCGGGCAGTGCCCGGCGGTGGTCCCGCGCCATTCGCCGCGGCGCGCAGCGGCTCTCAGTTCGGCAGCGGACGTCGTTACTCGCATGGTATCCGTCCCCTTCGCCGGCCCGTTGACTGAATCTTACGCGGGCGGCGTCCAGTCGCGATGCAGGACTCGTCGCACCATGGGCGCGAAGGTAGTCATCGGCTCGCTCGAGTAGGCGGGATCGAAAGACACCTCATCGTAGAGGGCGCAGAACTCCGCCGTGTGGTCGAAGTGCGGGTTCCCCCGATAGTGGTCGCGCGCGTTGGGGTCGATCTTGAGGTGACAACCGTAGAAGTAAACCTGGAAGACGGGATGGTGCTCGAGCATCCAGTGGTTGGCCTCCGACACGAACGGCTTGAGGATGGCCGACACGACCTCGCCGTGATTGAACGGCC
>DATGCY010000625.1:0-4332 GCA_035311385.1 Candidatus Methylomirabilota bacterium | reverse complement strand
CCTGGATGGACGCCAAGTGCGACGGCTGGGTGGTGACGCCTCGGCGCGGGAAGGCCGTGGAGATCAACGCCTTGTGGTACAACGCGCTTCGGCTCCTCGAGGGCTGGACCCGCGGAGCGGGTGACGAGGACGCGGCACGCGCGCTTGCCGCGCACGCTTCGCGTTGCCAACACGCCTTCAATGAGCGCTTTTGGAATCCTGAGGGCGAGTATCTCTACGACGTCGTGGAGAGCCCGGACCTCGCGGGCAAGGACGACCCCGCGTGCCGTCCGAACCAGCTCCTCGCCATTTCCCTCACCCATCCCGTGCTCGACCAGGCGCGTTGGGCTCCCGTGGTCGACACGGCGCGGGCCAAGCTCCTGACCCCGGTGGGCCTGCGCTCGCTCTCCCCCGATCACCCCGACTTCAAGCCGACGTATCACGGTGATCTTCGGACGCGCGACGCGGCGTATCATCAGGGCACTGTGTGGGCGTGGCTCATCGGTCCGTTCGTCGACGCGTGGCTCAAGGTGCATCCCGAGGATCGGGAGGGCGCCCGGGGCTTCCTTGCCGGCTTCGTGCCGCATCTGGACGAGGCCTGCATCGGCAGCATTGGCGAGGTGTTCGACGCCGTCGAGCCGTACACTCCGCGCGGCTGCGTCGCCCAGGCTTGGAGTGTCGCGGAGGTGCTTCGCGCCTGGGTGCGCACGGCTCCGCCGCCCTCGCCGCCGAGCCACCTATGAGATTCGAGCGGGCGAGCGGCATCCTCCTCCATCCCACTTCGTTTCCCGGGCCCTTCGGCGCGGGCGACTTCGGCGAGGAGGCGCATCGCTTCATCGATTTCCTCGTTGCCTCCGGACAAGCTTTTTGGCAGATCATGCCGCTCGGGCCGACGGGGTGGGGAGGCTCGCCCTACTCGTCGATCTCGGCTTTTGCGGGCAACGTGAACCTCGTCAGCCCTGCGGGCCTCGTCTCCTCCGGCCTGCTCGAGCCGTCCGACATCGAGCATCCGCCCGACTTCGAGGGCGCCTCCGGCGACGACTCTCGCATCGTCGCCTACCGGCGCGGCCTGCTCGAGAAGGCGTTTCACCAGTTCAAAGGCCGCGTGCAGGGAGATCAGGAGCTCCGGCGTGACTACGACGGCGTGGTTGCCGATGCCTCGTCGTGGCTCGAGGACTATGCCCTCTTCGCCGCCCTCAAGGATCGGCACGACGGCGCGGGCTGGTGGACGTGGGGGCCCGCCCTGGCCCATCGCGAGCCCGGCGCGCTCGCCGGGGCGCGGCGCGAGCTGGCCGACGGTATTGCGGCGCACCGCTTCTTTCAGTATGTCTTTCTCCGCCAGTGGCTCGACCTCAAGCGTCACGCCAACTCCCAGGGCATCCAGGTGATTGGCGACATGCCCATGTTCGTGGCCCACGATTCCGCCGACGTGTGGGCGCGGCCCCACCTCTGGAAGCTCGATGCCGAAGGCCAGCCGACCGTCGTGGCTGGCGTGCCCCCCGATGCGTTCAGCACCACCGGTCAGCTCTGGGGCAATCCGATCTACGACTGGGCCCGGCTGCGCGGGGAAGGCTTCGGGTGGTGGATCGATCGCATGCGGGAGACCTTGAAGCTCGTCGACCTCGTCCGGCTCGATCACTTCCGCGGATTCGCTGCCTGCTGGGAAGTGCCGGCTACCGACGCCACCGCCGAGCACGGGACGTGGGTGGAGACGCCCGGGCGGGAGCTGCTCCTCGCCATGCGGAATGCTCTCGACGGCGAGCTCCGCGTGGTGGCGGAGGACCTCGGCACGCTGACACGCGACGTGCACCAGCTCCGTGACATGTTCGGCCTGCCCGGCATGCGCGTGCTGCAGTTCGCCTGGGGCAGCGATGCGCACGACTCGCATCTGCCTCACGAGTACACCCCGGCCGTGGTCGCCTACACGGGAACGCACGACAACGACACGGTGGTGGGCTGGTTCACGCAGCGCTCGGCTCCCGGGGCCAGCGAGGCCGAGCGATGGCAGCGTGAGCATTGCCTCCGCTATCTCGGCACCGACGGCCGGGAGATCCACTGGGATTTCATCCGCGCCGTCCAGATGTCGGTGGCCGGCCTCAGCATCATGCCGCTCCAGGACCTTCTCGGTCTCGATTCGTCCGCCCGCATGAACACGCCGGGGCGGCCGGAGGGCAACTGGGCGTGGCGCTTTGCCGCCGACGCCCTCACCCCCGAGCTCGCACGACGCCTGCGCGAGAGCACCGAGCGCTACGGGCGCCTGCGCGCCCGATAGACTTCCCCTCGACCAAGATCTGGACGGCGCCCGGCCGAAGGACTATGCTCTGAGCCTCCCGCGGCAACCTGCGGGAGACCTATGCGAGCCTGGACGGTGGACGCCGATGACATCCGGGTGGCGGAGGATTTCGACGAGGCGCTCCTCCACCGCACGCCCGAAATCGACAGCTTCCTCACCCCGGACCGCGACGACAAGTTCATCGTCATCGCCACCAAGGGCTTCGGCAAGACGCTGCTCCTCAAGGCCAAGCGCATCCTCTACCAGCGAGACGCCCGCTCCAGTTGCCTCCCCATCGGCAACCTGCTCGACAAGCCCATCGGCGACAAGATCTTCAGTCGGGAGGCTCTCGCCTTCTTCGCGGCCTCCGCCCTGCCGTGGTCCAAGCTCTGGCTCACCGCCATCGCCTTGGCCGCGCTCAAGCACGTGGACAGCGTCGACGAGCTCAAGGTGAGCCCGCGCCTCACCGGCCTCATCGAGGATGAGCGCCTGCACGGGGTCATCGACCACTTCGTCCGCCTCCTCGACTTCACGCCGAGCGAGCTTCAGCGGTGTGCCGCCGACACCGATGGCCACCTCGTGCCGCGGCTACGCGCGCTCAAGTCCTCCCTGGCCATCTTCATCGACGGTGTCGACGAATACTTCAACAAGCACGTGGAGGATCGGGGAGTGAGCCCGAGCGTCACCGGCGAGCTATCTCCCAACGTGTGGTACTTCGCGCAGCTCGGCTTGGTAGAGGTCGCCTATCAGCTCCGCCGCATCAACCACCACCTCAAGGTGTTCGCAGCGGTGCGCAAGGAGGCGTACTCGCGGCTGCCCCAGCGGACGGCCATGGCTCAGCAGTACCGCGGGAGCGCCGTCGACATCGTCTACTCGCCCGAGAGCCTGCGCGAGATCTTCGTGAACAACATCCGTCTGCTCAAGGCCGATCGCATGGTGCGCCCCGAGCGCTGGCGGGGCGATCCCCTCGAGGCCTTCCTCGGCCGGACCCACGTGACGCACACGTACACCCGCGAAGAGGAGGACGCTTTCGACTACGTGTGCCGTCACACCCTGCTCCGGCCCCGCGACCTCATGACCATCGGCGAGCGACTTGGCGCGCTCCGACCCGAGGAGCGGCGGGACGAGTACCGGCTCAAGGAAAGCGTGAACCAGGCGGCCACGGAGATCGCCTACGAGTACCTGGCGGAAATCGCGCCGCATCTGGGCAACCTCGAGATCGACCGCTTCCTCCACCGGCTGCCCGGCCACATCCTCACCCGCGAGGAGGTGGAACAGCTCTTCGCCGAGCACAACGAGGGCAACGGCGGCGAGGCCAAGCACGTCTTCTGCGCCCTCTATCGTGTGGGGCTGCTCGGCTACGTGTATCACGATCGGGTGCGCGGGGAGGCCGTCCAGCGCTTCCTGCGCCCCGGCGAGGCCATGCTCGAGCCGGACGGCGTCCTTCCGCGCGCCACCCACTACCTTGTGCATCCCGTGCTCTCCGACGTGATCGGCCGCGCCAATCCCGGCTACCTCCAGCACGTCGATCGGGTGAACATCGTGGGCTATGGGCGACCGTGGCGGGAGACGGACACCGTCGATCACACCGTGCGCGTCGACCGCCTCTCCGTGCTGAAGGCCGATGTGCACGGCTTCGGAAACCTGATGCGTTCGGGAGAGGACACCCCGGTGCGCAAGGCGCTGGAGGACGGCGTGAAGAAGTGGGCGCAGGGCGCGCTCATCACCGAGACGCGCGGCGGCGACGCCATCATGATCGTCCACGACGATCCTGTGGTCCTGGCCCAGATGGCACGCCAGATCATGGACGACGTCTACCAAGCGCCGGGCCAACCCCTCATGCGTATGGCGCTTCATTTTGGCGACGTCCAGACGCGCGCGGGGGCGGACGAGACCGAGCGGGTGGTGGCGGGCGGGAGCGCCATCCTGCTTGCCGCGCGCGTGGAGCCCCATGTATCGCCAGGTCAAATCTGGGCCACGGACGAGTTTCGACAGCAGCTCGCCCAAAAGCCATCCTTGTGGCGAACCACCCCCGTGCCGGGACCGTCGGGGGATCGCTTCAACGTGAAGAAGGAAGGCGG